>NZ_JBHVAL010000006.1:0-208545 GCF_042667405.1 Paenarthrobacter sp. NPDC057355
GGGGTCGCTTATGGCCCATCCCAAGGGGATTTATGGGCCATAAGTGACCCCGCGTTGCTTGTTGGCTGCTCCTAGCCGAAGTACTTCGGCAGGGTTGCTTCGTGGGCGTCGCGGAGGGCATCCAGGGAGAGCTCGTCCACGCCGTTGATCTCCAGCTTTCCGCCGGCGGCGTCGACAACGCCGATCCGGAGGTGGGCGAAGCCGCGGGCCGTGCACATGTCCTTGAAGCGGACTTCCTCGGAGCGTGGCACGGACACGATCGCCCGGGCCTGGGACTCGGAGAACAGTGCCGTGAACAGGTCCACGCCGTCGCGCTCCATGAGTTCCTCAAGGGCGATACGGGCGCCGACGCCGTAGCGCAGCGAGGACTCAACCAGAGCAGCCGCGAGGCCACCTTCGGAGAGGTCGTGTGCTGCGTCCACCATGCCGTCGCGGGAAGCGTTGATCAGGATCTGGCCCAGTTCACGCTCCGCTGCGAGGTCAACCTTCGGCGGCAGGCCGCCGAGGTGTCCGCGCAGGTTGGACCACTCCGAGCCGTCCAGCTCGGCTGCCGTTGTACCCAGCAGGTAGATGGCCTGGCCATCTTCGCGCCAGCCCGACGGCGTACGGCGGGCGACGTCGTCGAGCTTGCCCAGGACTGCCACAACGGGGGAGGGGTGGATCGGCGTGGTGCCGGTCTGGTTGTACAGGGAAACGTTGCCGCCCGTGACCGGGATGCCGAGTTCCATGCAGGCGTCCGAGAGGCCACGGATGGCTTCGGCCAGCTGCCACATGACATCCGGGTCCTCGGGGGAACCGAAGTTCAGGCAGTCGCTGACAGCCATCGGAACGGCGCCGGAGGTGGCGACGTTGCGGTAGGCCTCGGCCAGGGCAAGCTGTGCACCCTGGTACGGCTCAAGGTAGGTGTAGCGGCCGTTGGCGTCGGTGGCCAGGGCAACACCCAGGCCGGATTCTTCGTCAACGCGGACCACACCGGCGTCGTCCGGGAACGCCATGGCAGTGTTGCCGCCGACGTAGCGGTCGTACTGCTTGGTGATCCAGGACTTGCTGCACATGTTCGGCGATGCAACGAGTTCGGTGACGGCTGCTGCCAGCTCGGACGGAGCAGACGGGCGGCCTGCATCTTCGACCGAACCGGTGAAGGAGTTTGCCTGGACCGAGTCCTGCCACTCCGGGCGGGCGAACGGACGGTCGTAGACAGGGCCGTCGTGCGCTACGGTGCGGGGATCGACGTCGACAATTACTTCGCCTTCCCAAGTGATGATGAGGCGCCCGGTGTCGGTGACTTCACCCAGCCAGGAGTACTCAACGGCCCACTTGTCCATGACGGCTTCGAAGGCTTCGATGTTCTCCGGGGTGACCACGGCCATCATGCGTTCCTGCGACTCGGACATGAGGATTTCGCCCGGGGTCAGCGTGGGGTCGCGCAGGAGCACGGAGGTCAGCTCAACCTGCATGCCGCCGTCGCCGTTGGAGGCGAGCTCGGACGTGGCGCAGGAGATGCCTGCCGCGCCGAGGTCCTGGATGCCTTCAACCAAGGAGCCCTTGAAGAGCTCCAGGCAGCATTCGATGAGGACCTTCTCAGCGAAGGGGTCGCCCACCTGGACGGCAGGGCGCTTGGACGGCTTGGTGTCGTCGAAGGACTCCGAAGCCAGCACCGAAGCGCCACCGATGCCGTCGCCACCGGTGCGTGCACCGAAGAGGACAACCTTGTTGCCCTTGCCGGAAGCGTTGGCCAGGCGGATGTCCTCGTGGCGCATGACGCCCACAGCCAGCGCGTTCACCAGCGGGTTGCCCTGGTACACGGAGTCGAAGACCATTTCGCCGCCGATGTTCGGCAGGCCGAGGCAGTTGCCGTAGCCACCGATGCCGGCAACGGCTCCGTGCATGACTCGTGCGGTGTCCGGGTGGTCGATGGCGCCGAAGCGCAGCGGGTCCATCACGGCTACCGGGCGGGCGCCCATGGAGATGATGTCGCGGACGATGCCGCCGATGCCGGTTGCGGCACCCTGGTAAGGCTCAACGAACGACGGCGAGTTGTGGGACTCGATCTTGAACGTCACGGCCCAGCCGTCGCCCAGGTTGGTCACACCGGCGTTTTCGCCGATGCCCACCAGCATGTCCTTCTTCATTTCCTCGGTGACCTTCTCGCCGAACTGGCGGAGGTGGTTCTTGGAGGACTTGTAGGAGCAGTGCTCGCTCCACATAACCGAGTACATGGCCAGTTCGGCGCCGGTGGGGCGGCGGCCGAGGACCTTGACGATCTCGTCGAATTCGTTCTGCTTCAAGCCCAGTTCGGCCCAGGGAAGTTCCGTGTCCGGGGTCTTGGCAGCGTGCTCAACGGTGTCGATGTTGAACTTCTTGGTGGTTTCCGTGGTCACTTGTCGCCTCCCACAATCTTGGTCAAAACGGAGGTGAAGAAACCGAGGCCGTCGGTGTCGCGGGGAGCGCCGTCGAGGGACTCCGGGCCGAAGCCGGTCTCGACTGCGTGCTCGGGGTGCGGCATGAGGCCCACTACGTTGCCGGCGGCGTTGGAGATGCCGGCGATGTCGCGGCGGGAGCCGTTCGGGTTGAAGCCCACGTAGCGGAACACCACGCGGCCCTCAGCCTCAAGGGCATCCAGGGTCTTCTCGTCAGCGATGTACTGACCGTCCTGGTTCTTCAGCGGCACGATGATTTCCTGGCCGTCGGCGTAGTCCACGGTCCAGGCGGTGTTGGCGTTTTCCACGCGCAGAGTCTGGTCGCGGCAGATGAACTTCAGGTGGTCGTTCTTGATCATGGAACCGGGGAGCAGGTGCGACTCGGTCAGGATCTGGAAGCCGTTGCAGATGCCCAGGACAGGCAGCTTGGCGTCGGAGTTGGCGGCGTCGATGATTTTGGACATCAGCGGCGCGAAACGGGAGATGGCGCCGGCGCGCAGGTAGTCGCCGTAGGAGAAACCACCGGGGATGATGACAGCGTCAACGTCGCCAAGTTCAGAGTCTGCGTGCCAGAGCGAAACCGCCGTGCCACCGGCAAGACGCACTGCACGGGCGGCGTCGCGGTCGTCCAGCGTGCCGGGGAAGGTGACGACGCCGATCTTGGCGCCTGCCAATCGGGGCTCCGCGGCGACGGCCACGGCCTCGCCAATCAAGGGGATCGAAGTCATATCAGGCCTCAACGACCTCGACGTTGACGACATCCTCGATCACCGGGTTGGACAGGAGGGTCTCGGCTGCTTCGCGGGCCTGGGCCAGGATAGCGTCGGTCACCTCGCCGTCGACCGTCAGTTCGAAGCGCTTGCCCTGGCGGACTGCGCTGAAGCTGTTGAAGCCGAGGCGGGGCAGTGCACCCACGATGGCCTTCCCCTGGGGGTCCAGAATCTCGGGCTTGGGCATGACGTCAACGACGATCCGGGGCATCCGGTAACTCCTGTGCGTGAGTTGGGTGAACCTTAAATAAGGCTGCCGCGGAGGTGCCGTCTCACGCCGTTCAGCCGCGTTCAAACATCGTGATCAACACAGGGTTGACCGCGGTTGTGAACAGCATTGTTTGAACGGCATGAGGGCGCTCCGCGAGCTTGCATAACCATTCTACCGGGAGCGGCGCTCATACCCTATTCAGCATGATTCTGCGAGGACACCCCGCCGTCGCGGCAGAAATTGGGCCATTTTGAACGCCCGACGGCGGCACTTGCGGGCGGCTGTCAGTGCTGGCCGCGCCGGGCTCGCGTCACTAGGATTGGCCCATGGCTGAGAAACCGAAATCCATGGTGCTGGGCGTTGTGGCCGCAGCCGTCTTTGCGGGTCTGGGCCGCATGGTGATCCAAAAGATCAAGGCGGACCTGGCTGCCCGGGATCACAGGGTCACCGCCCCCTTGGATGCGGAGACGCGGGCGAAAATCAGCGAAGCCCTGCGCAAGCCCCGATAAACGCTAAGCGGGCCCGATGCAGCCCGACAATAGCGCACGTACAAATGCGCTATTCCAACGGGTTAAACGGCGTGAATCCGGCGTATTTTTGAGTTACATGCGGGGGTTCACCCCCCTGGTAAGACAAAGACAACCAGGAGGAACGATGACCGATCACATTGCAGAAGTATCCGCTTGCAGCGTTGGCAGCTGCGGATTCAACCACGACGGCTGTACGGCTTTTGGGATCACCATTGGCGGTACCCAGGACCACGCTTCCTGCGCAACGTTCATTGACACCAATGCCATGGGCGGACTTCCCAAGGTCCTGGCGCACGTTGGTGCCTGCCAGCGCTCCGAGTGCGTCCACAACAACAACCTCATGTGCGAGGCACACGATGTCAGGGTGGGCCCGGGGCGGGAAGCCGCTGACTGCCTGACATACGAGCACGCCTGATTCTTCCGACTACCGAAAAGCGGGCCCGCCCCCATGAGGAGGACGGGCCCGCTTTTTGCTGCGGGTGCTACTTCTTGGCCGACGCGGACGTGGTGTCCTTGGGGTTGTCGGCCTCCTTCATTTCCTGCTCTGCCGTGGCCTGTATCAAGGCCAGCAGCTCAGGGTCGAGGCCCGGCGCAAGCTCTTCCTTGCGTTCGGGGGACATGGTCATCGGGAAACCGTCCGGCATTGTCTCGGTGCTGAGCTCGGTGCCGTCGTTGGAGGGCGAAGCCCCGCGGTAGAGCTTGCCCGCTTCGCTGAGGTTGTCAGCACTGAATGTGTACTGGACGCTCTGAAGCCCCAGGTCCAGGAGCTTCTTCACTTCCGGGAACTGTTCAGCATTGGTCTTCGGGATCGGCAGGACCTTGCCCCAGTTCACGCCCAGGCTTTCCAATGCCTTGGCATAGGCATTCTCGTGCGCTTGGTCGCGGACAATCAGGTACGCGATGGTGGATCGCGCCGTCTTGTTTTCCGTCATCTCGTAGATGCGGCATTTCTGCAGCCGGCCGGTGGATTCCAGCATCAGGTTGTAGAGCAGGTCCAGGACCAGGTTTCCGCTGTTGTACACATAGGAGCCACTCCACGGGTTCCCCGCCGCGTCAACGGGCAGGGCGCCTTGGGCACCCACCAGGTAGTGGTGGATGTTGCTGTGGTCCAGGGCGATGTTCAACGGGGTGGCACCGCCCGCGCCCGGCTGGTCCACGGGATCGTTCTTCTTGCCTTGGTAGCGGGGCGAACCGTCAAGGAGCTGCGCGATGGTTGTTCCAATGAGTTCAACGTGGCTGATCTCTTCGGTGCCGATGCCCTGAAGGAGGTCCTTATAGGGCTTTGATGCAGGATCCCCGCGGAAGTTCATGCTTTGGAAGAGGTACTGCATCATGGTCCGCATTTCGCCGAATTGCCCGCCCAGGCCTTCCTGGAGGGCGTTGGCGGCAGCGGGGTCGGGTTCGTCAGCGGCGATTTGGTTGATGAGAAGTTCAGTGTGCAGGTACATTGCGATTCCTCACGTTGTTCATGCTGCGTCCGCGGGATGGAAACCCACTGCTGGCCACCCCGGAGTGCCTACCATAAGCATGCTTACTAATTTTGCGCAAGGAACTTCTGAGATCCGCCCGGCCTGCTGCCCGTGTGCCCTGCTGCCTGCCTAGCCAGCCACTTGGTTGGTCAGCGGCTGCCCCTCCTTAAGAGCTTTTACGTTGGCCGTGACCAGCGGGCCGGCACCCTTGGGCCGGTTGCCGGCCACGTGGGGCGTGATGATCAGGTTCGGAGCTGCCCATAGTTGGGAATCGGCGGGGAGCGGCTCCACCTTTGTCACATCCAGTGCGGCCGCGCGCAAGCGGCCTTCCTGCAGGGCCGCCAGCAACGCGTCCTCGTCCACGGTGGCGCCGCGGCCCACGTTTACGAAAATTGCGCTCGCCGGGAGGTGACGGAGGATGTCCTCATGGAGGGCATCGGTGGTTTCGGCGGTGGCGGGCAGGATCGAGATCAGGAGATCCGTGGATCCCAGGACTTCGTGGAACTCATCTGCCGCAACCACCGGAAAGCCGTAGCGCTCGCCTTTGGAACTTGCGACGCCGGTGACCTTGGCACCCAGCGCGGCCAACAGCGGAGCCAGCCGCCCCGCGATGGAGCCGAACCCCCAGATGGTGACGTTGGCGCCGTCGAGCGTGTAGAGCTGTTCGGTGGCGGGATCGGACTGGGCTGTGTTGTACGGCTGGTTCCACGTGGCGGCTTTTTGGGATTCCAAGAGGACATCCAGGCGGCGAACAGCTGCCAGTACCAGGGCCAGGGCATGCTCTGCTACGGGCCCATCGTGAAGCGAGCGGCCCGAGGTGATGGCGACGGTGTCGGCAAACCCGGCGGCCAAAACGGAGTCCGGTCCTGCCGCAAGTGTTTGGACCAGCCGCAGGGATGGCATCTGCTTGGCAGCATCTTCCAGGTTCCCGGCGGTGTTGCGCCAGGCCACCAGCACTTCGGCGTCGCGGTGCGCGCTGGGGATGGGCTGGTCCACCTGATACACCACGATGTCGTTGTCGAGGCTTGTCAGGTCGAGGTCGATGGTGTCCGGGACGAGGATTTTCACTGCGGCTCCAGGGGTCAGTGGGGTGGGTTGGCTCTTCCCCGAGGCTACAGGCTGGCCGGGGTGGCAGCTTTCCCAAGCTTCATCCCTGGCAATGTGACGGCGAGCACCCTATGGTTGTAGGACGTTCGACGTAGCACGTAACACGAACGTCCTGCTTGTATCCGAGAAAGGACAATGGATTTGAGATCCACATCCCCCGCACCGCTCGCTCGCTTGGTCATGGCCGGAGCACTTGGCCTTGGCCTGGTGGCCGGGCTGGGACTGCCTGCGACCGCCGCACCCCTTCCAACCACCGACCCCTCGGCCGCACCCGGGTCGTTCACCGAGGCCAACATCGCAGCGGACCGCGCCGCTGCCAACTTCTTCTACCGCATCCCCGCGCTGACCTACTTGGGCAACAACGCGGTGCTTGCCGCGTGGGACGGTCGGCCGGGTTCAGCCGCCGATGCGCCCAACCCGAACTCGATCGTGCAGCGGCGCAGCACCGACGGCGGCCAGACATGGGGGCCTGTGCAGGTCATAGCCGCCGGCCATGTAGGAGACGCAAGCGGGCCGAAGTACGGCTACAGCGATCCGTCCTATATCTACGACGCCGAGGCGAACAAGGTGTTCGCCTTCTTTGTCTACTCCAAGGACCAGGGTTTCGGCGGCAGCCAGTTCGGCAATGACGACGCCGACAGGACAGTGATCTCCTCAGCGGTCATCGAATCCTCGGACGGGGGAGTCACCTGGAGCCAGCCCCGGCTCATTACCAGCGTCACCAAGCCCGGCACCAGCAAGACGAGCCCGGTGCCAGGGGATGTCCGTTCCAACTTCGCTTCCTCCGGCGAAGGCATCCAGCTCAAGTACGGGCCCTACAAAGGACGCCTGATCCAGCAGTACGCCGGTGACGTCCGCCAGGCCGATGGCAGCAACAAGATCCAGGCGTACAGCGTCTACTCGGACGACCACGGACTGACTTGGAAGAAGGGTGCCAACGTCGGGGACCGGATGGACGAGAACAAGACCGTGGAACTCTCGGACGGACGGGTACTCCTGAACTCCCGCGACAACGCCAACCAGGGCTACCGCAAGGTGGCCGTTTCCACCGACGGCGGAGCCACCTATGGCCCGGTCACGCAGGACACAGAACTGCCTGATCCCGCCAACAATGGCTCCATCGCACGCATGTTCCCGAATGCGGTGCAGGGTTCGGCGGATGCGAAGAAGCTAATCTTCACCAACGCCAATTCCAAGACCGGCCGGGAGAATGTCTCGGCCCGCGTGTCATGCGACGACGGCGCTACCTGGCCCGGCGTCCGCACCATCCGCTCCGGTTTCTCCGCCTACTCCACGGTGACCAGGCTTGAAGACGGCAAGTTCGGGGTGCTCTACGAGGGCAACTACACGGACAACATGCCCTTCGCAAAGTTTGACGACGCCTGGCTGAACTACGCCTGCGCGCCGCTGTCCGTCCCCGCGGTCACCACTGCTCCAGGCGCTACCCAGCAAGTTGCCATCACCGTGACCAACCAGGAAGCCACCACGCTCAACGGTGCCAACGCCACGATCTACACGCCAACAGGTTGGTCGGCCACCACGGTGCCCGTTCCTGCGCTGGCTCCGGGTGCCTCGGCCACCGTCAATGTGGCATTGACGGCGCCCGCAAGCGCCAGCGGCCCACAGAACCTGAACGCAGCATTTACGACGGCGGACGGCCGGGTTTCGCAGTACACCTTCACCGCCACGGTCCCGGTGGCGCCGCAAGTGGGCCTGACAATTACGGGGACGGCCCCTGCCCGTGATGTTGTTGCCAATCCGTACCAGGTGGGCGAGCAGCTCAGCTATTCACTGAACGTCAAGAGCACTTCCAACGTCACGGCCAACTCGGTGCCGCTTTCGGGGACGTTCGACTCCGGCTTCCTGCCGCCGTCGGCCCCTAACTGCCGTTACAACAACCTCGCCGCCGGTGCCAGCTACAACTGCACCACCGCCAAGCACGTGATCACGGCGGCGGATGTCGAGCGTGGCTACTTCGTCCCGGAGGCGAGCTTCAGCATCACTTCAAGCACAACGCCGACGCTCACCAAAACTGTTGCGTTCACCGGTGCTGCGGTCGCCTTGCGCGACGGGCTGGTGACGGCCGACATCAGCGGGGCGCGGGCCGACGCCGGGCGTGACCTCGCAACCCAGCCCTACGCGGCAGGCGACCTTGTCCCGTATTCCTTCACCGTCAGGAACACGGGTCCACTCACGGAGAAAGTGGTTCCGACAGCGGGCAACTTCAGCCCGTTCCTGCCTGAAGGGCCCGGGAACTGCCGCTACCTCTCCTTGGCAGTTGGGCAAAGCTACCAGTGCACCACACCCCGGCATGCCGTCACAGCGCAGGAGGCCGCGCAGGGCTTCTTCGTTCCGGTGACCACGTGGGAAGTCAGTTCAGCGGGCCAGAGCACCAAGACATACCAGATCAATGGGGGCGAGGTGGACCTCAAGGTCCGGGACGCCGCGCTTTCCGCAACAGTCTCCGCCGAGTGGAAGGACGCGGACGGTGACCGCTTCGCCAGCGTTGGCGACCCCGTGACGTACACCTACACCGTGGGCAACGCGGGGAACGTGGATCTGAGCGGTGTGGAAGCTCCCGTCGCCGGGATCTCGGTTGCTTACCTTGCCGCCGGCGACAGTGTGACCGCGACGCGTGAGCATGTGCTGACGGCCGCCGACGTCGCTGCGGGGTCCCTGGCGGCGGTGACTTTCGAGGCCGCGGCCCGCAACGGTTCCTTGGAGGCTGCGGCATCGGCAGCGGGAGATCCCCTGGAGTTGAAGGTCCAGCCCACCCGGCCCGAAAGCAGCCCGGTCCTTAATGTCCAGGATTTGGGTGAGCCGCCCACCGACCTGGGCACCGAAGACAAATACCGTACCGGTCAGAAGGTGGTGCTGAAGGGTCTCGAATACGGGGATTGGTACTACGTGTATCTGAACAAGACGGGGTATCGGCTTGGCTGGATCTTCCCCACGACGGACAACACCGTGGAGTTCATCCTTCCTCCCGATGTGAAGAACGGCCGGGATGACGTCGTAGTACTCGGCAGAGACGGTCAGCAAGTCTCTTTTGATCGGCTGCAGGTGACGCCCAAGGGCTGATTCCTGCGTGCGGGGGAGGCCGCCTGCGACCGCCGGCGGTCTCTCCTTCGGGCTGCCCGGAAATTGTTGCACGCCCCCATAGACTCGGGGTAGCGGGCAGAAGCCTGCTGCATCGTTAAAGAACAAAAGATCCGACTGCAATCGGATCCTTGTTCAGCGCGGTGCGCTCAGTTGGTGCGGTACGAGGGGCATACACCCTCAACCCTCACAAGTTGAGTGTATGTCCCTTGGCGCGAGGGGTGCAAGCATTCATCGCGCTGCCGCACCCTGCCTTATGGGAGGGGTGCTGCAATGACTCGACGGCGGAAACGCAACGAGCCTTGGGGCCGCCTGAACCTGCTGGTCAATCTCAGCCGCCTTGTGGTTGAGTTCGTCCGCTGGCTCTGGCACACACAACCCTAGCGGGTTACGGCAGCCGCAGGCCCTGGTCTGCGGCTGCTGTTTTGACATTTTTCAGCTAACGCCGCGCCACGGGTGTGACAAGACAAATTAACCAAAATGTGCTTTATGTCATATTCGGCTCTCACTAGATACTCTATGACTCGGCTGGTTGCGCGGCTTTGACAAGAACTGTCAAAGGTTCAACCATCTGAAAGTTGACAGGCCTTGGCGATGGAGCCCGGGCCTCCTCAGTGAAAGGTGCAACCACTCGTGAAATCACAAGGAAAGAGCTTCGTCAGAAGCGGGGGACTCCGGAAGGTCGCGGCGCTCGCCGTCGGCTTGCCGTTGCTTCTCTCGTCCATGGCGACGCCGGCCCAGGCCGCCCCAACCCCGGAAGCGCCTGGAAACGTTGCAGGCGTGGCCAAGAAGAACCTTGACCCCGGCTCCTACAAGGACGGCCGCTACATGGTGGTCCTTGCCGAGAAGCCTGCAGCAACATACGACGGCGGAACGGCGGGTCTTGCACCTACCAAGCCGGAAGAAGGCAAAAAGCTCGACGCCGACAGCGCCGAGGTGAAGCAATACCAGCAGCACCTGCAAAAGAAGCAGCAGGAAGTCGCGCAGCAGGAAAACGTCACCATCAAGCGCGAGTTCACCACCGCCGTCAACGGTTTCAGTGCCACCCTCACAGCAGACCAGGCCATCAACCTGGCCAAGGATCCGAAGGTCCTGATGGTCGCGCCCGACACCCAATACGCGCCTGACTACTCCACCACCGATTTCCTGAAGTTGAGCGGCCCCAGCGGCACGTGGGCAACGCAGTACGGCGGCCAGGAAAACGCCGGCAAGGGCACCGTTGTGGGTGTCATCGACACCGGCTATACCCCTTCCAACCCGTTCTTCGCCGGTGAGCCGGTAGGACCCCTGGTCGGCAACCCCCAAGTGGGCGTGCCCTACCGCACTGCGGACGGCAAGATCGCCATGCTTAAGGCCGACGGCGACACTTTCGTCGGCGAATGCCAGCCGGGCACCGGAACTGGCGCCGACTACGACGGCAGTGCCTGCAACTCCAAGGTCCTGAGCACGCACTACTTTGCCGATGCCTTCCTGGAGACTGTCCCGCCGGCAAACCGTGCCCCGGAAGAAGTCATTTCGCCCGTTGACGTGGACAGCCACGGCACCCACACCGCCAGTACCGCAGCCGGCAACGGCAACGTCGATGCCGTTGTGGATGGCCGGAGCTTCGGAACAACCAGCGGCATCGCACCGGCCGCCAAGCTCTCCATCTACAAGGTTTGCTGGGAAGACACCGATCCTTCAACGGGTGGTTGCTACGGCTCCGCCTCGGTGGATGCAATCGAGCAGGCCATCCTGGACGGCGTGGACGTGCTGAACTACTCCATTTCCGGATCCACCACCTCCACCACCGACCCCGTGTCGCTGGCATTCCTCTCCGCGGCTTCCGCAGGGATCTTCGTGGCCACCTCGGCCGGCAACTCCGGACCCACCGCCAGCACCGTCAACCACGGCGCTCCCTGGCTGACGACTGTTGCCGCGACGTCGTTCTCCCAGGAACTCCAAGGCACCGTTGAATTCTCCGATGGCAGCAAATTCCGCGGAGCGAGCATCATGAACCGCGAGGTGCGCGGGGCCGGCGTCGTGCTGTCCACCAATGCCGCCAGCGGCACCGGCAACGCAGCCCTCTGCGCCCCCGGGTCCCTGGACCCGGCCAAGGTGGCAGGCAAGGTTGTGGTGTGTGACCGCGGAGTCGTGGACCGCACGGCCAAGAGCGCGGAGGTCCTTCGCGGCGGCGGTGTGGGCATGATCCTGGTCAACCTGACTGACTCCTCGCTGGACACGGACAAGCACGTCATTCCCACGGTCCACGTGAACCCGCCCGCAACGCAGACCATCAAGGACAAGGTCACGGCCAACCCGGCCATCACCGTGTCCCTGATCAACCGCGACACCACCGGTTTGCCGCTGGAAGCACAGCCGCAGATCGCCGGATTCTCCTCGCGCGGCCCGCTGCTCGCCACCGACTCCGACCTGCTGAAGCCGGATGTCTCAGCACCCGGCGTCGCCATCCTCGCCGGTGTTTCCCCGATCGGAACCGGTGGGGACAACTTCGGCTTCCTGTCCGGAACCTCCATGGCCTCCCCGCACGTAGCCGGCTTCGGCGCACTCATCCTGGCCAAGAACCCGCAGTGGTCCCCGGCCACGGTAAAGTCCGCCATGATGACCACCGCCGGCCCGGTCAAACTGGCCAACGGAACGGTCAACAAGGATGTCTTCGCTACCGGTGCCGGACAGGTTGACCCCGCAAAGGTCCTCAACCCGGGCCTGGTCTACGACGCAACCACCGAGGATTACCTGAAGTTCATCCAGGGCACCGGAATGGATCTGGGTATGGAAGGGCTCGGCACCACAGCTGCGCGCGACATGAATGTTCCTTCCTTCGCACTGGGCAACCTGGCCGGAAAGATCGAGGTGACCCGTACGTTGACGGCGCTGACCGCCGGCACGTACAGGGCCTCCGTTGACGTTCCCGGCGTCAACGTCAAGGTGACACCGTCCGTGCTGACCTTCGGCGCTCCGGGCGAGAAGAAGACCTTCAAGGTCCAGTTCGAGAACAAGAACGCCGAGCTGGGCAAGTTCGCCATGGGCTCGCTGAACTGGCAGGGTGCCAACAAGACCGTCACCTCACCGATCGCCGTCCGTCCCCAGTCCGTGATCGCGGACAAGGCGCTGGCGTTCACGGGCACCGGTCCCAACGGATCGGGCACCATCAACATCACCTCGGGCACCAACCTGCCGGTGGGTGTGACCATTGATGGCCTTTCCAAGGCCGACTCTTCCGCGATCGAACTTGTTCCGGGTCCGTTCGCCGGTGAGACCAACGCGTCCAACTTCGTGAAGAAGGTGACCGTGGGTGCGGGCAGTGCCCTCGCCAAATTCTCCGTGATTTCCTCCAACGAGGCCGCCGACTTCGACATGCTGGTCCTGACACCGTCCGGCCAGCAGCTTCCGGCCGCGACGGCCTCTGCCAGCGAAACGCTGTCCGTTCCCAACCCGGCACCCGGCGATTACTACGTCTTTGCCAACCTCTACGCCAGCCCCAACAACCAAGCCACCAAGGCAACCGTTGATGCCGCCGTACTGGGTGCGAACCAGGGCAACGCCACTGTGACGCCGAATCCGATCCGCCTGCCCAACGGCAAGACGGGCCAGATCTCGCTGAACTGGAAAAACCTTGAACCCGGTTCCTACATTGGCCGCCTGACCTTCGCGGGCACCAGTGAGCCGAGCTTCGTCACGGTCCTGGTCAACCCCGGCGGCGCGGTAGTGGTCCCGGACGAGGAAGACCCCAAGAAGGACAAGAAGGACAAGAAGCCGCGCGGCAAGATCCGCGCTGACGAGCCGACTCAGAGCAACAACGCCGGCTAGTCACCCGCACTAACAACGCGGGGTCACTTATGGCCCGTTCGGGCACCCGTTATGGGCCATAAGTGACCCCGCGTTGCGTCTTAAACGGCGCCGGTCGAGCCTCCGGTGTTGCCCAGCAGCGCCGATACGGCCTTCCAGCGCGCAATCTCGCAGCCGTCGGTCCTGCTGAAGTGGCTGTGCACCTTGCGACCACGGAACCAACCTGTCACTTCGGCCACTTGGGGCCCGCCGTACTGCTGCGTGCAGATCCGGTCCAGCCGTGGTTCCGGGAAGAAAATCTCCTCCCCAAACTGCTCGACGGCGGCAAGCGCCGCAGGCGCGTCCGGCAGGTTCGAGTCCACTGACTCCGGGTCCGGCGACAGGACACCGGCGGCGGACCGGAGGTGGAAGACCCTGCTTTCAGCGCCAGGCGACTCTGTCAGCGTGACGGTGAGGTCGACGTCGTACTCGGTGGGGTTCGGGGAGACCATGGTGACCTTTCGCTGGTGGCGTCGGGTGCTCAGGCGGCCTGCCCGCTCAACTCGGCCAAGAGCGGGCCCACTGCCTGGAGCACACGGGCCCGCAACTCCTGGGATTCGGCTGCGAAGGCCCGCTGGTATTCAACGTACTCGGCCTTGCCGGGTGGTGTCTCAATCCTGATGGGCGCGTAGCCCCATTCTTCGAGGTCGTAGGGCGAGGCCTGCATGTCCATGGCGCGGATCCGCCACGACAACTCAAAGCAATCCATCACCAGTTCACTGGGCAGCGCCGGAGTCAGCTTGTAGGCCCACTTGTAGAGGTCCATGTTGGCGTGCAGGCATCCGGGCTGTTCCATGGTCCGCTGGTTTTCGCGGGTGGGCGTGAGCTCGTTCAGGGGAATGGCGTCCGGAGTGTAGAAGCGGAAGGCGTCGAAGTGCGAGCAACGGATGCGGTTCTCTTCCACCACGGTGTCCGTGCCCTCGCCGCCGAGCCGCAGCTTCAGGTATTCGTGTCGCAGCTCGAACTTCTCCTGCCGGTACACCATGGCCCACTCGTGCAACCCGAAGCAGCCGAACTGCGCAGGGCGCTTTGCCGTGCCGGACAGGATGATCCCCGCGAAGCGGACGGCTTCGGCTCGGTCGGACAGGAAGCCGGCCCGGTCGAAGGTAACCGCAGGCGTACCCTCAGGCAGTCCCACGGAGGCGAGTTCGCCGTCGTCGAGCGTCCTGTAAAACTTCCAGCCGCCGCGTTCCAGCGCCCGCGGGCCACTGAGGACCACGCCGTCCCCGGGGTGCCAGCGCAGCAACTGCCCTGGCTTCTGGGTGTAGTACGTGAAGAGGAAGTCCTCGACCGGGTGCTTCTTGCCTGCAGAACGGCGCGCAAGGTAGGGGTCCGCGTATTGCGCAACGCGGGCTTGATGGGCAGCCTCCAGCCCAAGCCATTGCTCCTGGGGGAGGTGCCGCAGCCTAGTGGCCGCCATCGGATCCGAGGACGGTCTTGGCCGCGTCCCACATACCGATCTGGCAGCCGTCAGTGCGGCTGAAGGCGGCGTTGACTTCCTTGCCCTCCACGGAGCCGGTCACCGTGGCAGTCGCAGGACCGCCGTACTGCATGGTGCATGCACGGTCGGTCTGCGGGGGAGCGGGGCTCAGCAAGGCGGGATTGCTCTTGATCGCCGCGCAGGCCTCTGCAGGGGACGGGTGCTTGCTCTCCGCGGCCGGCACCCCGCCGGTGCAGACCAGCGTGAAGTTTTGGGGCGAGGCCTCCGGGGTCTCCAGGAGCGTGATGGACAGTTGGGCGTCGCCTGAACCGGCTGCGGCGGAGGGGCTGCTGGTGGCCGGGCTGCTGGTGGGGGCCGGGCTACTGGAAGCGCCCGACGACGGCGCCTGGCCAGTGCTGCCCGGGGAACCTGGGGCGGGGGTGCCTGAGCATGCGGCGAGGCCGGCGACAGCAAGTACTGCCAGTAGTAGTCGGACAAATCGCAGGCGCATGGAATCTCCTAGGTTGCTCCCATTTTACGTGGCTCTGGTGGAGGTGCGCTGGGTGGCAGCAATGAGGCCGGTCATGGCTTGATGGAGTTCGGCGACTTCTTCACGGCTGAGCTGCAGGCGATCACGGATTTCACCGGGTACTTCGGTGGCCCTGGCGCGGAGCGCCGCTCCTTTGTCCGTGAGCGTTATGGCGAGTGCACGCTCGTTGCCAGCGACGCGCTCGCGGGTGATGAGCTGCGCTTCTTCCAGGCGCTTCAACAGGGGCGAGAGGGTGGCGGGATCGTGGAGGAGGCTGTCGCTGATGTCCTTCAGCGTCCGGGGGCTACGTTCCCACAGGGCCAGCATCACCAAGTACTGGGGGTGGGTCAGCCCGAGTTTCTCCAGGACCGGTTTGTAGACGCCCACGACGCTCCGTGAGGCAACCGTGAGGGCAAAGCATAGTTGGCGTTCCAACAGGAGGTCGTCGGTTTCCTGGGTGGTGTGGCTGACGGTTGTCATTGCTTCCTCCTGCTCGCTGCACTGACGAGGTTACACGTTGGACTGCGTGAATTAGTTAGCGCACTAATGATTAGCGTACTATGAAGGTATTGAACCGTCGAACACCGAGGAGTCGATCAGCGTGGCAAAGGAATCCTTCACCCGGAAATTCATGCGCGCGACGGGGAAGTTCCGCGTCATCTTTGGGCCGGCGCACAGCAGCTCCCTGGACCACGAAATGACAGAAGCCAACCGGAAGCTGCTCGCCCAGCGGCAGGCTGAAGCGCAGCAATGGGAGACCGTAAGCCGTCCGGACGGCAGCACGTACGTGGTGCCCCGCAATCCCGACGACAAGTCCCTGCGCTAAGCCGCCGTCGGGACCCCGCCGGACAGCCGCCGTCGAAATGGCACTTAATGACAATCCGGCCGCCCCGGATTGTCATTAACTGCCAACTCGGCGCTCCTCTGATCTGGAGCCTTTTTGGGTCCTCCGGCGTAAAATTGCCTCACTGAAGGGCGCCAGCTCCTTCTCTTTCCCGTCCGGGAGGAGGTGGAAGAACATGGGACGCAAGTTGGAGAGCTTCCAGCATGTGACCGAGCGGTTGCAATACGTCTTTGGGCCGGCAACCCACGGCGATACGGATGCTCCGGTGGTGCACAAGCATGACGATTTCGAAACGGCTTCTGAGGAAGACCTGAAGAACTTCGATATCGAGACCGATTCCGAAGGCCATCACTACGCCGTCCGGAACAATGATCCCGGCCCAACATCCACGGACTACTCGGTGTGAGAATCCCTGTTGCAGCAATAATCAGCATGCTTATTATATGAGTGAACCATGCACGTTATCGCCGCAGCTGAAGGGGCAGTCACATGAGTTTTCACGATGATGCCGCAAGAATGCCGGTTGGCCCGGACCGGGAAGAGCGTGGAGCGCCACCGCCCCTTGCCTCAAGCAGCAGGCCGACACGGACGGCAGCGCTGTGGGTGGCTGTTGCCGTGGGCCTGGTGGTCCTGGTGATGCTGATCATTTTCTTCGTCCAGAACCAGGACATGACCACCGTCCGCTTCCTCGGGTTGGAGGGAACGCTGGCTCTGGGCACCACGCTGTTTATCGCGGCTGTGGGTGGCGGAGTCCTGGTAGCCCTTGCCGGTGGTGCGAGGATCCTTCAGTTGAGGATCGCCAGTCATCGGCGCCAGAAAACCCTCAACGGGCCAGGCGCGAGGCCGTAGGTTAAATGCGGAGGGACCGGAGCGTGTGTGCTCCGGTCCCTCCGCAATTTAATCCCGACGGCGGCACTCCCTGACGACGTTCAGTCCGCCGGGGTGGTGGGTCGTCTTAGCCTTCGCAGTCAGTGCAGTAGGCAACGCCATCTTTTTCGCGCGCAATCTGCGAGCGGTGGCGGACCAGGAAACAGGAGTTGCAAGTGAACTCGTCGTTTGCCTGCGGGATGACCTGGATGACCAGTTCTTCGGCGACGATTTCGCCGCCAGGGCCGCTGGCGTCAAGGCCGTCGGTTTCGTCCAGTTCCAGCACGACGCTCTTGGCCGTGGGGGCGCTGGCAGATTGAAGAGCCTGGAGGGACTGCTCCTGGTTCTCTTTTACATCGGTACGGAGTTCGTCGTAATCGGCTGCCACTTTTTAAATGCCTCTTCGTGTTAGGGGGTTACCGGGTATGCAACGTACAGCATGCCATGAAAATTCCATACCATACCCCAGTTCTACAGCTTGTGGCGAAAACCACGTACGCGGCGGTCAAAAAAGGCCGCCACGCACGGAAATCATACTCCTGTATTACCGGAGCTCGATGTCAAGGGACTTCGTCAGCCGCATGGCGACCCACCAGCAGCCGGAACGTGCCTGGCTCAAACTTCCACCCGCCGTAGTGTACGACAAAGACGTGGACATGGCCGAAGGGCTGCGGCAGCTCATCGAAGTCCTCCTGGCGCCCACTCACCCAACTGAGTAACAGATAAGGCCGTTCTGAGCACTCAGAACGGCCTTATCTGTTACTTACATGGGCTGATCGCCCGGGGTGCTTCTTTAGCGGCCGGTGCCGCCGTAGACGGTAGCCTCAGCTTCGCCGTCGAGCTCGAATGCATTGTGGATGGCGCGTACGGCGTCATCGAGGGCATCGGCGCTGGTGACGACGGAGATACGGATCTCGGAGGTGGAGATCATGTCGATGTTGATGCCAGCGTCGGAGAGGGCCTTGAAGAAGGTAGCCGAGACGCCTGGGTGCGAACGCATGCCCGCACCGATGAGGGAGAGCTTGCCGACGTGCTCGTTGTACTCGATGCTCTCGAAGCCGATCTGTGCCTCAGCGGCGCGGAGGGCGGCCAACGCGTCGGCGCCTTCCACGATCGGGAGGGTGAACGAGATGTCCGTGCGGCCGGTGCCGTGCGTGGATACGTTCTGGACGATCATGTCGATGTTCGAGTGGGCATCGGCGATTACCTGGAAGATCGCGGCAGCCTTGCCGGGGATATCCGGGACGCCTACAACGGTGACCTTGGCTTCGGACCGGTCGTGCGCAACGCCGGAGATGATTGGCTGCTCCAAGGCAACTCCCTCTTGAATCGTGAACTTTTCGTCAGCGCCCGGGATGACCCAGGTGCCTTCCTTGTGGCTGAATGAAGAACGGACGTGCAGCGGCACACCGAAACGGCGGGCGTACTCCACGCACCGGAGGTGCAGGATCTTGGCGCCGGAAGCGGCCAGTTCCAGCATTTCCTCGCTGGAGATCCGGTCGATCTTTTGGGCCGAGGACACTACGCGGGGGTCTGCGGTGTAGATACCGTCAACGTCCGTGTAAATTTCGCAGACATCGGCTTCCAAGGCTGCGGCCAACGCGACGGCGGTGGTGTCCGAACCGCCGCGGCCGAGGGTGGTGATCTCGTTGGTGCTGCGGCTCATGCCCTGGAACCCGGCGACGATGGCGATGTGCCCCTTGTCCAGCGCCGTGCGGATGCGGTGGGGGTCGACGTCGATAATCCTCGCCTTGCCGTGGATGCCGTCGGTAATCATGCCGGCCTGGGAGCCCGTGAAGGACTGCGCCGAGGCGCCGAACTTGTTGATGGCCATGGCGAGCAAAGCCATGGAAATACGCTCACCGGCGGACAGCAGCATGTCCATTTCTCGGGCAGGCGCGGAGTCTGTCACCTGTCCGGCCAAGTCCAGGAGTTCATCGGTTGTGTCGCCCATTGCTGAGACAACCACCACAACCTCGTTGCCGGCCTTCTGCGCATCCACGACGCGCTGTGCGACCCGCTTGATGCCATCAGCATCGGAAACCGAGGAGCCGCCGAACTTTTGGACGATCAGCTGCTTGGTAATGGCTGCCCCGCCTGCGAGCTCGTCGATCTTCACTTCGGTAGTGGGCATAGTCATGCGCGCACCCTCACTGCATCAATAGGGTTCGAACGCGGCATGCTGAATTCCAAATTGGAGCACGCCTGCGTAGCTTATTTGCCCAGTTTATCGCCGGGCACAGTGCTGGCAGGAATTGTGACCACATACCGGCCAGGGAGGAGCCCCTGCCCGCCTGGTCACTCACCAACCGGAGGTGGCCGGTCCGCCCTTGAACCTTCTTCCGGAAACGGATGTTGGTGCCGGCCCTCCCGGCGTACCATCCACCTCATGAGGACTGCGAGTGGCGATGGTCCGCGTTCCTGACCACCCGGGCCCGGACGCCGGCTGGGATGAGCCGGGTTACGAGGTAATCGGAGGCGGGCTGGTGGACGATCAGCCGCGTGCAGCCCCGCGCGACGACGCTTCGGAGCCACTGAAGGACACCCCTTTCGCGGAGGCAGTCCGGACCGCCTGGCAGGACGCGGAGAAGTCCTTCAGATCGTGGTTGTTTTGGTTCTCGTGCTGCTTTGGCGTCGGGCTTTCGTGGGCAGCGGCCGCGCTCTTGTTCGTTTCGGCGCGGATGAATGGCTGGGTCCGGGACGAGCTGCCCGCGGCCACGTTCGTCATCACCGCTCTCCTGCTGGCATTTGCGGCCGCCGTCTTGGGAGCCAGCTGGGGATTCAGACAGACTCCCGGAAGCCTTCCGACAACGCTCCTGGCAGGGGCCATGCGGGGATGCGCCTTGGCTGTACCGGCCGCGCTGGTCCTGGTCGTGGTGGGCAGCAGTGCCGGTGGGCCGATCGCACTGGCGGGTGCAGCCGTCGTCGTGATTGTCCTGGAAGTGGCCCTGTTCGGGCTCCTTGGTGCCGGTTCCCGCGCCTGCTTCGCGGGGAAGGCTGCCGGCGTTGCCCTGGTTGCCGTGCTGGTGGCTTTCTTCTGCGTGGGAAACGTGGTTCTCACCATTCTGCTGCTGCCAGGCACTTCGGAGGTGGCCAGCGCATCCGTCCCCGTGAACGTGCAGCGCGATGACGCCGGGAGGACCACTTCCTACGAGTGCGTTGGCGACCTGCATCCGGTGGAGGTGGCACACACGGAAAGGGTTGCTTGGCTGGCTGCTTCCAATCCGGCATTGTTGCTGGGCAGCGTCGGGGCAGGGTTCGTTCCACCGGACAACGAGGTCGCCTGGGTGCTGTCAGGGTTGCAGTTCGCCGCCGACGGGCCATCCGCAGACGTCCCCTGCCTCAACGGTGTGACAAGTGATGGGCTGCCGCCGGCCATGCCCGTGGCACTGACGGGTTTTGCGATTCAGGCTGGCGTGGCAGTCTTGGTGGCGCTCCTGGGGCGCAGGCTGGCGTCCCGTAGGTTGGCTGCCAAGCCCGCCGCTTGAAGGGCTACAACAGGGCGTTCCGACGCCCCTCGAATGCACGACCCAACGTGACCTCGTCGGCGTACTCCAGATCTCCGCCGACGGGCAGCCCGGAAGCCAGCCGCGTCACGGCGACACCGATCGACTTGAGCATCCGGGCAAGGTACGTAGCCGTTGCTTCGCCTTCGAGATTGGGGTCTGTGGCGATGATGATTTCCTGGATGGCGCCGTCGTTGAGCCGGGTGAGGAGTTCGCGGATGCGCAGCTGTTCGGGACCGATGCCGGCGATGGGGTTGATGGCCCCACCGAGGACGTGGTACCTGCCCCGGAAGGACCGGGTCCGCTCTACAGCCAGCACGTCCTTGGACTCTTCCACCACGCAAATAACCGACGGATCACGACGCGGATCACGGCAGATATTGCACGTTTCCTGCTCGGTGACGTTGAAGCAGACGGAGCAGAACTTCACGCGTTCCTTGACGGTGGTGATGGCCGAGACCAGGCGTTTCATGTCCTCGGGGTCGGCCTCCAGGATGTGGAACGCCAGGCGCTGCGCTGATTTCGGGCCCACGCCGGGGAGCCGGCCGAGCTCATCAATCAGCTCCTGAACTGCACCTTCGTACACAATGTCCTCGTTTGTTTGAAATCAATGCTGGAGTCAGCGGGTTTGCAGGGGAGAACCGTCCAAGGCGCGCTCTTCGATCAGCTTTCCGCCCAGAATACGCTCCACGGCTGCCCGCCCAAAGACCCTCGATTCCTCGATGGTTTCGTCCTCCGGGCTTGGGATGTCCTCGGGTGCAGCAACCGGGGCTGCTTGCGTCCGGACGGGTGCTTGGACGCGCCCTGCCTGGGCTTCGGGGCTGTTGGTCAGCCGCTGGTAGAGGCTCTGGCGGCCGTTGGAATTGCCCGACGGCGCGTCCTCCTCGAGCGTGGCAACGGAACCGCGCGCTTCGTCGGGTTGCGTCGCCAAGGAAGGCCAGGTCGGGATGGGGCTGGCGGGCTGTCCGCTCCCGGTTGCCGGGGCGGTGCCTGCCGTGGCCGCCGGCGCTTGCGTTCCTGGCCAGCTCGACGCCGGTGCGACGTCCCAGCTGGAGCTTGGGTTCTGCTCGGCATTGGTTGGGTGACCGTAGGATGCGGTTGCCGTCTCCGGGACCTGGGCTGCGGCGGGCTCGTAATCGGGGGCAGCCACTGAAGGTGCGGGGGCTTCCTCCTGGGTGGACGCTGCCTTGCCCACGTTGGATTCGGTTCCGACCACCCACGTGCCCGGGGCCTGCTCTACTGCGCGGGACCACGGGTCATCGGACGGCTTGGGCGCGGCGGGTGCCTGTGCCGAGGACCCTGCCCCGGAGGGTGCTCCAGCTGCGTTGGGTGCTCCAGCGGGGGAGGCCTCGGGGTACCCCTGGGACCCTGTGCCCCGGCCGTAGCCGGAAGGAGGCTCCCAATCAGCCGGTGGCTCTTCATCCAACGGCGGGGCGTCCTCGTCCAGCGGCGGTCCCCAGTCGTCATCGGGGTAGGAGTAGTCGCCGGCGGCCGCGGCGGGAGCAGCTGCCACGGGTGCGGCTGCCACGGGTGCCGGGGCAGAAGGCGCCGGGGCCGCAGGCGTCACCGGGGCTGCTGCTGGTGCCGGAGTCTGCTTGGGAGCCGGCTCCTGGGGTGAAACCTGCTGCGGGGCGGCCTGGCCAGGGTTCGCTGGCGCAGGAGCCACTTCTGCCGCAGGCGCCAAACCCCATGCGGAGTCAACCGACGACACCTGTGCCGCAGCCGACGAGTCAGCCGCCGACGATACAGCCGTCGACGATACGGCAGAAGCGCCCGTTGGGGATAGGGCAGCCGGGGTCTCCCGGCTAGTAGGCGCTTTTGGGTTTGGCTCAGAGCTCGCTGAGCTGTTGCCGCCAGCCACTGCCACGATCTGGCAGTCGATGCCGATTGTCTTGTGGATCGCCTGGCGTAGGTTCTCGGAATGGTCTGCGCGTCCAAAAGCACCGGCAAGGCCGCCGGTAGTGAACGCGAGGGTAAGCACCTGTCCGTCGAACTGGGCGACCTGTGCGTTGGGTTCAACGAGTGCCCACGTACTGCGCTTGATCTTGGTCAGTGTTTGCAGAACGTCCGGCCACGCCCGCCGAAGTGTCTCGACGTCGCCGCCGCCCGCAGGAGCGGGGCCCTGGGCTGCTGCCTGTGCCACGGGTGGGGCTGCCGGCGGAGCAGCGTGCTCTGCCGGTTGGGTGGTCCGCGGCTGAACGGCCTCCTGCTGGGCAGGTGCCTGCTGAGTGGGCCGTGTTTGGGGAGCCGCTGCTTGGGGTTTCCGGTCTGCGGCAGGGCGGTCCTCGACTGGCCAGTCGTTCGTCGAAACGCGCGGGGCTGTCAGCCCTTCGCGTGCGGCGGCATCGGTAGACGGCGCCTGGGTGGGCGCGGCCGATGGCGCAGGACCAGCAGGAGCCGGGCTTGCTTCCGCACGGGAGGCCGCGGCCTCGGGAACCGGTACTGCTTGGGCAGGAGCTGCGGCAGGCGCAGCCTGGGCCGGCGCAGCAGAAGGAGCCGCCTGCTTTGGAACCTCAGCGGCAGGTGCCGCCGCAGCAACGACCGGAGTACCGGCGTCGCCCGCGTAATTCAGGCGACGTTCCACGCGGTCAATCCGCGCTGCAATTCCGCGCTCCGTTTGCTCGGAGCTCGGCAGCAGAATGCGGGCGCACAGCAGCTCAAGGTGCAGGCGCGGTGACGTGGCACCCGTCATTTCGGTGAGTGCCGTGTTGGTGACATCGGCGGCGCGGGAGAGCTCAGCGGCACCCAGGTTGGTGGCTTGGTTGCGCATCCGTGCGATTTGGTCCTCGGGCATTCCGCGGAGGATCGCCTGGGCACTCTCGGGCATGGCCTGAACGATGATGAGGTCGCGGAACCGTTCCAGGAGGTCTTCGACGAAGCGTCGGGGATCGTGGCCGGTCTGGATGACCCGGTCAACAGCCCGGAAGACCGTGGCGGCATCGGCGGCGGCAACGGCGTCGACGATGTCATCGAGCAGCGACGCGTGGGTGTAACCGAGCAGCGCCACCGCGAGTTCGTAGTCCAGGCCGTTGGGGCCCGCGCCGGCCATGAGCTGATCGAGCACCGAGAGGGTGTCACGGACAGAGCCGCCACCGGCCCGGATCACCAAGGACAGCACGCCCGGAGCGACCGGAACGTTCTCCTGCCTGCAGAGCAACTCAAGGTACTGCATGAGCGGCTCCGGCGGCACCAACCGGAAAGGGTAGTGGTGCGTGCGGGAGCGAATGGTGCCGATGACCTTGTCTGGCTCCGTGGTGGCGAAGATGAACTTGATGTGTTCCGGCGGCTCTTCGACGATCTTGAGGAGCGCGTTGAAGCCGGCCGACGTGACCATGTGGGCCTCGTCGATGATGAAGATCTTGTAGCGGTCCCGGACCGGGGCGAACGTAGCGCGCTCGCGGAGGTCGCGGGCATCGTCCACGCCACCGTGGCTGGCAGCGTCGATCTCGATGACGTCCAGGGAACCCGAACCGCCACGGGCCAGTTCGACGCAGCTGGGGCACTTGCCGCACGGGGTGTCAGTGGGGCCCTCGGCGCAGTTCAGGCAGCGTGCCAGGATGCGGGCAGAGGTGGTCTTACCGCAGCCGCGCGGGCCGGAGAAGAGGTAGGCGTGGTTCACGCGGTTCTTCCGGAGCGCCGTCATCAGCGGCTCCGTGACGTGTTCCTGCCCGATAACGTCCGCGAAAGAGTCCGGGCGGTACCTTCGATACAGGGCAGTTGTAACAGTCACAAGTGAAACCTACCTATAGGGACTGACATTTAAATAAGAGACCCCTCATGCACCCGCCAGAGCCCATCTACCCTTGCTACCTTCCGGTCCTGGGGGAGTTCAACAGGATGACGCCACATGAGGGGCCGTCGACAAGCTTACCCGAACTTGGTTCGCCGTTCGAATCGGGCTCAGTCGGTGTGGAAAACGCTCGACGGCGGGCGGTTGGCAGCGACATCGGTGCATTGTCTGAGGCGTGGAATAGGATCGCCAAACCAGCCCCGCTGCAACGGCCCGGGAGGGTGATTTTCGCATGGGTCGGAGATCTACGGTTTAGGCGGAGGCATGGCGACGTTTGCGTTTATTGACGAGTCCTTAGTGAGTCGTCGAAATGGTGATGATGTCTATGTTCTTGGAGCGGTGGTGCTTGCCCAGTGTGACGTTGACAGTGCTCAGGAAGTCTTGCTGACACTGAAAAGCAGATCGGCCAAGAAGCTCCATTGGCGCGATGAACAAACTCTTTCACGCCGCAGGCTGGTCAAGGAACTGTCCAGCTTGCCCCTGACTTGCTGCGTCGTGGTTCGATCCCAGCCCAAGGGAGACAGCCAGGAAAGGCAGCGAAGACTTTGTTTGGAGCGGCTGTTTCATGAGCTCGATTATCTCGGGGTTTCGCGCGCGGTCATTGAGTCCCGGGGTAACGCAGACGACAGACGCGACATGAAAATGCTTCAAGTCCTGCGTTCGGCACGTGCGATAGGCCCCGGCATTCGGATGGAACACATTCCCGGGCCTAAAGAGCCCATGCTTTGGGCGGCGGATGTCTTATGCGGCGCTGTCGCGCAAGGGGAACAGGGTGTGGCTGATTACTTTAACCAGATAGCTTCCCTGGCCCACGTACATCGGATCTGATGAGAGCTTAAAGCGCGAAGCCCCAGGCCCTGTCATCCGGCAGGAACTCCTGAGGCTCACTTCCACGACCACCTCAATGGTATGGCGTGCTATTAGTATCCGTTGGCAAGGCTGGCCAAGTCAATCGGTGGGGCCAATCACCGCCACCCACTAACCGGCCACGTCATGAAAGCCGGCTCCTCGTAAGGGTGCGCCGCCCGCAGGGCCAGCACTACGCCGTCGAGCGCTGCTTCCTCAACCACGCACTCAACCCGGATTTCCGGCACCTGCTCCTCGATCCCCACCTCTCCGACGAACGGCCGGGCCCCCGGTTGGGGAGTGAACCGGCCAGTGCCTGGTGATGTGTAGAAGCAGTGGGAGTAGTCGCCGATCCGGCCCGCGCCTGCGTCTCCGATGGCCAGCAAAACCTCTTCGATGTGCGTCTCCGGTACGTAAACCACCAATGCATGAAGCTGCGTCATGGAGACATCTTGTCAGCAAATTAGGCTACAAAGCGGTCTCAACCATTGCAAAAGAAGGAACGGCGGCGGACCATGTTTATGTACACCGATTGGGGCAATCTCAAGGTTGTGAGCTGCGGGGCCTGGGGGCGAGGGGCCGGACCCGGTAGCTCAACGGTTGTGCCGCAAGAATGGGCGCGTTGGGGGCGTCCATTTTTCCGTTAAGCGGACCTTCTTCGTGCCTGTCGGGCGGCGCCGATTTCGCTCGATTACACGATGCTGAAATTCTCAGGTACAGTTGTATCTGCTTTCGAATCGGAAGCAAGGAGAATTCGCCTAGCGGCCTATGGCGCACGCCTGGAACGCGTGTTGGGTTAACGCCCTCGGGGGTTCAAATCCCCCATTCTCCGCGTTTGGCCCCAGTCTTCGGACTGGGGCCTTTTGCGTTCCTGGACGCTAACCTGCGTCGGCTGCGTTCCCGGATGCTAACCGGCGTCGGCCTGTTGCTCCGCATCCTGCTGCTGGGCTTCAGCCACCCGCTCCAGGACCTCGCGGCACGCTGCCGTGGCCGGGTGGATCCTGCCGGCCGTCCTGGTGGAGGTGAACACCGTCCGCTTGGGCAGCCCTGGAAGATCAAGCAGTTGGACAGTCCGGCTCCGGCCCGTCCAGACGAGGTCCGGCATGAGGGCTACGGCATTGCCTGACTCAATGAGCCGGATCTGTGCTTGGAGGTCGGCGGTTTCGTAACGCACGTCCGGTTCGAAGCCAGCCGACCGGCATGCCTGCTCGGCCCAGTGGCGGGAAGCCGCACCCCTTGGCTCCATGACCCACGGCATCGATGCCGTGTCCGCGAGCGAGGAAACCGTCTCGCCACCCAGCCCGACAGGGGGAGTGGCCAGGCGGATGGCGTCGCTGGTCAGCGTGACGCGGTCCAACCCGCTGTGGTGCGGCGCAGCATGTCCGGGGTACTGCTCGGCCACCACCAGGTCGAAGTCCCGTGCCCACGTTTCGTAGAGGGCTGTCTCCGGCTCGCGCTGGGTCATTTCCACACGCACTTCCGGGTACTCCTGACGCATGATGCTGAGGAAGCCGGGCAGAAGTGCCAACGCGGCCGATTGGAAGACGGCCAGACGGACTGTTCCGGTGACCATGGACAGGGAAGCGGCGAGTTCGGTTTCGGCCCGCTCCAGCGTCTCCAGCAGGGCAGCGGTGTGCGCCACGAGGATCTCTGCCTGCGGCGTGAGTTGTACGCGGCGGCCGGCCTTGCGCAGCAATTCCACCCCGGCTTCCTTCTCCAGGAGCGTCAATTGCTGGGACACGGACGAGGGGCTGTACTGCATTGCGTCGGCCACTTCGGCAAGGGTGCCGCGGATCTTCAGTTCGTGCAGCAAGCGCAGCCTGCGGACGTCCAACACGATGGCCTCCAAAGGTTCGGGATGGGTAATGAATATTCGTCAGAAAAGATCGCTTTTCCTAATGGGATTGTAGATCCATACTGATGGAAACAAACAAACTTCTCCGCCTCAGAAGGAGCCCCCATGACCAGCACCCTCCCGGATGCCACAGCCCCGCGCACCCAGGATTCCGGGCAGTTCGATGCTCTGGCCCACGAAGCCATTGCGTTGGTCCGCCACTGGTTGACCGAAGCCAGCAAGATCCCCGTCGACGTGTCCGCCCAGCGCCTCGCCGGCGTCCTGAAGGACCCGAACGGCCTGGACTTCACGGTCGGATTCGTCGACGGCGTCATCCGCCCCGAGGATCTGTCCGTCGCCGGCCGCAAACTGGCCGAACTCGCCCCCAAGGTGCCGAAGTTCCTTCCCTGGTACATGCGCAGTGCTGTCCGCGTCGGCGGCGTCATGGCTCCGATCCTCCCGCAGGTGGTTATCCCGATCGCCCGCCGGGTTCTCCGCGAAATGGTGGGCCACCTGATCGTTGATGCCACCGACGCCAAGCTTGGCCCGGCCATCGCGAAGATCAAGCAGGACGGCGTGCACCTGAACGTGAACCTCCTGGGCGAAGCTGTCCTGGGCGAGCACGAAGCACAGCGCCGCCTCGAGGGCACGCTCAAGCTGCTGGCCCGCGACGACGTGGATTACGTCTCCATCAAGGAGTCCTCCACCGTGGCGCCGCACTCTCCGTGGGCCTTCGACGAAGCCGTCGACCACGTTGTGGAAAAGCTCACCCCGCTTTACCGCCTTGCGGCATCCTTCCCCAAGCCCAAGTTCATCAACCTGGACATGGAGGAATACAAGGACCTCAGCATGACCATCGCGGTGTTCAAGCGCATCCTGGACATGCCCGAATTCAAGAACCTCGAGGCCGGCATCGTCCTCCAGGCATACCTTCCCGACGCCCTCGGTGCCATGCAGGAACTGCAGGAGTGGGCCACGGCCCGCCGCGCCCAGGGTGGCGCGCCCATCAAGGTCCGCGTGGTCAAGGGCGCCAACCTTCCCATGGAGCAGGTTGAGGCCTCGCTGCACGATTGGCCGCTGGCAACGTGGGGCACCAAGCAGGACTCCGACACCAGCTACAAGAACGTCATCAACTACGCCCTCACCCCGGAGCACGTTGACGCTGTCCGCATCGGTGTTGCCGGCCACAACCTCTTCGATGTTGCCTTCGCCTGGCTGCTCGCCAAGCAGCGCGGGGTCACGGAGGGCATCGAGTTCGAGATGCTCCTGGGCATGGCAACCGGCCAGGCTACGGCTGTCCGTAAGGACGTCGGCAGCCTCCTGCTCTACACGCCGGTGGTCCACCCGGGCGAGTTCGACGTCGCCATTGCCTACCTGATCCGCCGTCTCGAAGAGGGCGCAAGCCAGGAAAACTTCATGTCCGCGGTCTTTGAGTTGAGTGAAAACGAAGCCCTGTTCAAGCGCGAGCAGCAGCGCTTCCTGAACTCCCTGGCCAACATGAAGGACGAGGTTCCGGCTCCCAACCGCCAGCAGGACCGCCGTCTCCCCGCCGAGCCCGCGCTGACCGAGGGCTTCCGCAACACCCCGGACACCGACCCCGCCCTGCCGGCAAACCGTGCCTGGGGCCGTGACATCCTGGGGCGCATCCCCGGTTCCACGGCTGGGAACAAGATCGTGGAGTCCACCAAGGTTTCCGACGCCGCCGAGCTTGAGCAGATCATCACGACGGCGGTCGAAGCCGGCAAGGCGTGGGGCGCACGCCCCGCCGCGGAGCGTGCAGCCATCCTGCACCGCGCCGGTGAGGTCCTGGAGGCCCGCCGTGCCGAACTCCTGGAGGTCATGGCCTCCGAAACCGGCAAGACCATCGACCAGGGTGACCCCGAAGTCAGCGAAGCAATCGACTTCGCGCACTACTACGCCGAGCGTGCCAAGGACCTGGAAAAGGTCGACGGCGCCACTTTCGTCCCGGCCAACCTCACCGTGGTTACTCCGCCCTGGAACTTCCCGGTGGCGATCCCCGCCGGTTCGACCCTCGCGGCACTCGCCTCAGGTTCCGCCGTCGTCATCAAGCCCGCAAAGCAGGCCCGCCGCTCCGGTTCCGTCATGGTGGATGCACTCTGGGAAGCCGGCGTCCCCAAGGACGTGCTGGCTCTCGTACAGCTCGAAGAGCGGGACCTTGGCACCCAGCTGGTGTCGCACCCGAGCGTTGACCGCGTGATCCTGACCGGTGGCTACGAAACCGCGGAGCTGTTCCGCTCCTTCCGCCAGGACCTGCCGCTGCTCGCCGAGACCTCCGGCAAGAACGCGATCATCGTCACCCCGAGTGCCGACCTTGACCTGGCGGCAAAGGACGTTGTGTACTCGGCGTTCGGCCACGCCGGCCAGAAGTGCTCCGCTGCGTCCCTGGTGATCCTGGTCGGTTCGGTGGCCAAGTCCGCCCGCTTCCACAACCAGCTCATCGACGCTGCCCGCTCCCTGACCGTGGGCTACCCGGAGAACGCCACCACCCAGATGGGCCCGATCATCGAGCCCGCCAACGGCAAACTCCTCAACGCGCTCACCACACTGGGTGACGGCGAAAGCTGGGCGGTTAAGCCCGAGCGCCTCGACGAGACGGGCCGCCTGTGGTCGCCGGGCATCCGTTCGGGTGTCAAGCGCGGCTCCTACTTCCACCTCACCGAGTTCTTCGGACCGGTCCTGGGTGTCATGACCGCCGAGACCCTTGAGGAAGCCATCGCCATCCAGAACGAGATCGAGTACGGCCTGACCGCCGGCCTGCACTCGCTGGATTCCGCTGAAATGGGTGTCTGGCTGGACAAGATCCAGGCCGGAAACCTGTACGTCAACCGCGGCATCACCGGTGCGATCGTGCAGCGCCAGCCGTTCGGTGGCTGGAAGAAGTCGGCCGTCGGTGCCGGAACCAAGGCCGGCGGACCGAACTACCTCATCGGCCTGGGCAGCTGGGTCCCCGCTGAAGCCAAGGCCAAGCGCGGCACCGTCCTTGAAGGTGCGGCTTCGCAGATCCTGGCTGCGGCCAAGTCGGCTGACGTCACCGCCGAGGAACTCCAGACCCTGGAGCAGTCGCTCTTCAGCGATGCCGAGGCTTGGGCAACCGAGTTCGGCACCCGCAAGGACGTCTCGGCACTGACCGCGGAGCGCAACGTCTTCCGCTACCGCTCCCTCCCCGTGACTGTCCGCCTCTCCGAAGGTGAGCGGCTCGCAGAGCTGTTGCGGGTTGTGGCGGCCGGTGCTGTGGCTGGTTCAAAGCTCTCGGTGAGCTCCGCCGTCGTACTTCCCGACGCCGTGGTGAACGTGTTCGCGAACCTGGGCGTTAGCGTGCGGGTTGAGGACGACGCCGCGTGGCTGGCCCGTGCGGCATCGTTCGACGGCGGCCGCATCCGCCTGATCGGTGGAGACTTCGCCGCGCTGAGCGCAGCCATGGGTGGGCGTCCCGACGTCGCCGTTTACCACGGCGCGGTGACCCAGGCAGGCCGGATCGAGATGCTCCCGTTCCTCCGCGAGCAGGCAGTGTCCATCACGGCCCACCGTTTCGGCACCCCGAACCACCTCTCGGACCACCTGATCTAGCGCGTCCAGCTCCAAAGACTGAAAGCCAGCCCTTCGGCGCAACCCCCACTATGTGGGTCCGCGCCGAGGGGTTGGCTTTCTGTTTTCGAGTCAAGCGTCCGCGTAGCCCAGCCGCTGCAACCTGCGCCGGGCCGCTTGTTCGCTGGGCCCATGGGATCCGAGGGCGAGCCGGACCATGGCCAGCACCACCCTGGCAGCCGTGATCACTGGCAGGGGGACCGGCCCAAACCGGGGCCGCTGAAGGCCCAGCAAGTCCCTGTATTTTGGCTCAAGACTGGCGATGGCTGCCCCGAAAAGGATGCTGTAGCCGGGCTTGAGGAGGGGGCTCAGCGGCGGACGTTGAATGAACGAGACCGTCTCGGCCAGCCGTTCATCTGCCCGCAGGATTCCTGATGCGTACCAACCCTCCAGCTCCTCGCGGACCTGGGCTTCGGTGACGGGTGGGTCCTGCACTCCCATGAGCCGGCCGGCCGCTGCCCATTCGCGGACGTAGGCGTCAGCTCCGCCTGGGATGGAGACGCCCCAGATCCGGTTGGCCGTCAGGAACGAGTCCGCGTAGGTCACGTGGACCCAGCGGAGGAGTTCGGGATCGTTGGCAGCGTACTCGTGGACGGCACCGTTCCCGTCCATGTAGGTCCCACGGACCCGTTCGTGGATCCTGCGGACGACGGCGGTGGCGGACTCGGCGGCTTCGGTTGATCCGTACGTCACTGTGAAGATCCAGCGCACGGTGTTGGCCAGGCGGCCCAGGGGATCCTTCTGGAAGCCGGAGTGCTCGTAGACGCCGGCCAGCGCGCCGGGGTGGAGGGCCTGCATCAGCAGAACCCTGATTCCCGCCACGATGGTGGCCACGTGACCATGCACCGCCCAGACGGCCGACCCCGGAAGGTGGTATCCGGCGTCGTTCCCTTCCGCCAGGCGCGGCACCCACTCAGGCGGCGTCCCCGACGTCCCGGTGAACGTGCGCTGGAGCTCGTGGCGGTACTCCGTGAGGTAGTTCCTCATGCATCCTATGAGACCTCACTTCCGCCAGACCGTACAGAGGGAGTTTTCGTACAGCTAATGCCCTTATGAGCGGCTCATAAGGGCATTAGCTGTACAAAAACTAGCGGGTGGCGCCGCGTCGGGAAGGTGCCGCCGCCACCAGCAGGGCGGCGATTGCGACGGCGGCACTCAGGATGAGTCCCGGACGGTACTGTTCCAGCATGGCTTGGGCGCTGACGGTTCCCGCGGCTTGGCCATGCCCGCTCACCAAGGCTGTGGTGACGGCGAGGACCAATGCGGCACCAACCTGCGTGCTGGTCTGGATGAGCCCCGCGGCCAGGCCCTGCTCGGAATCCTTGATGCCTGCCGTGGCCTGCACGTTGATGGACGGGAAGGCCAGGGCGAAGCCGATGCCAAGCAGGACCACCGACGGCAGGATGTCCAGCGCATAGTTCGGGGTAGTGCCGACCCTGAGGAAGAGGACATAGCCCAATCCAAGCGCGGTGAGTCCAGTGAGGATCAGCTGCGTGGCTCCGAACTTTTCAATGAGCCGGTCGGCGAACGGAGCGCTGGTGGCCACCAGCAGGCCCGCCGGCAGCAAGGCCAACGCCATTCCGAGAGGAGTCCAGCCGAGCACGGACTGCAGGAACATGGTGACGATGAACTGGAAGCTCAGGTAGGAGCCGAACAGCCCCACTGCGCTCAAGTTGGCCCGTGCAACCCAGCCTTCTTTGAGGATGCCGAAGCGGATGAGCGGGTGCTTGACCTTGTTCTCGATGATCGCGAAGGCGGCCAGCACCGCGGCAGAGACTGCGAATCCGGCGATTGTTGCCACAGATCCCCAGCCCTGCTCTGGTGCTGACACCAAGGTGTAGACCAGGCCGAGCATGCCCAGGGCGAGCGTGACGGCTCCCCAGATGTCGTGCCCGCTGTTCTCTGCGGATGGCTTGTCCTTGGGGATGAACTTCATGCCCAGCAGGACCACGATCACTGCGATCGGCACGGAAACCAGGAACGTCCAGCGCCAGCTCAAGCTGGTCATCAGGCCGCCGACCACAAGGCCCAGGGAGAACCCGCTGGCACCGAACGTGGTGAAGATGGAGAGTGCCTTGTTGCGCGCGCGGCCCTCGGCAAAGTTGGTGGTGATGATGGAGAACCCGGTGGGGGCGGTGAAGGCCGCTGCCAGCCCCTTCACGAAACGGGTGGCAATCAGGATGGCGGGGTCGTCCACCAGGCCGCCCAGGAGGGACGCGGCTGCGAACACGGTCAAGGCGATGAGGAAGATACGACGGCGGCCCAACAGGTCCGCGAGCCGCCCACCAAGGAGCAGGAGGCTTCCGTAGCCCAGGACGTAGGCGGAGACGATCCACTGCAGGGAATCGGTTCCGAGGTGGAGTTCCTGTCCGATGGAGGGCAAAGCCACGCCGACCATGGAGACGTCCAGGCCGTCGAGGGCAAGGACGGTGCAGACAACCATCAGCAGAAGCCACTGGGCCCGCGTCCAGCGGACCGCTGTTGCTGCTGTTGCCAAGGGTGGCTCGACAGGTGTTTTGAGGGTGGTGGGTGAGGTCATGCGATCAATCTATATGACACGTCATTCAATGACAAGGAATATGACGCGGAATCTTATGACGTGGATTTTAATGCCCGGATGGCCTAGGATGGGGACATGGCAACGACGCGTGACCGCCAACTGGAAGACCGGGAATTGGTTGAGCAGTGGCGCAGCATCCAGGGCTCCTACTTCCGCACCGCAGGAGCAATCGACCGCGCCTTGGAAGCCAAATTCGATATCGGCCTGAACGAGTTCGAGATCCTGGACCTTGTTGCCGACAGCGAAGAATCCTCGTGCCGCATGAAGTCGTTGGGGGAGCGGACACCCATGACCCAGAGCGCCGTGTCCAAAGTGGTGGACCGCCTCGAAAAAGCAGGCCTCGTGACCCGCCAGACCTGCGCCGAAGACCGTCGCTCGCTGTTCCTGGAATTGACCGAGGCCGGCCGCGCACTCCACTCAACTGCCGCTGTCGAACACCGCGCGCTGCTGAAGGAAAACCTGGGCTGACGGGGGTCTGTCGGGCGAACCGCCGGGCGCCACGATGGGTGTGCGCCGATAAGCCGGCGAAGACGAGGCTGACTAGTTGTACTTGTGGGCCTGTGGCCACCCAAGTGCCCTCGACATCCGCCGGACTGACTTTCACTCCCTCTGGAAAGTAGTAACAACCCGTTAGGGCCAGGACCAAAGCCAAACCTGCTCCAGTGAGAACTTACCTCCGCGCTACCAACTCACTTCTTCCGCCCAATAGACTCAGGACGGATGCGCCGAGGCCGTAGCATCGAGCCCGGCCTCCTTTGTAAAGGAAACTCCATCGCCGTCGGGGTCGCCAAAATACCAGACAAGGCGGCGGCCCTTTTGTTGCTCTTCAAAGTGGAGGTGCGAAGATTCGCGAGTCTCCTGAATCGTGATCACGACGCTTCGCCCAATGCGGAGAGCGGCCCGTGGCCGGATCCGGGCGCCTTCGCCTGGCAAGCACTTCATCCAGCCGGATGCGCTAGGTCAGTTCGGGTCCAATGCGTCGTTTCCAAGTATTCGTCTTCTTCCAGTCGCCGAATCAGTTCTTTGGAGCCGCTAACTCTGGTCCTCTGGAGGTCGTAATGGGTTAGAACAAACCATGAGCGATCAACAGCCCACCAATTCGTTGGCGTATATCCATACTTTCCTATGCCGACCAGTGTTGGCAGTTCACGAATTGGACCCCGCCAGAGGTGGTAAGAGTTAAAGTCTTCCGCGGGCAATGATGCAAAGAAGGCAAAACAATCTGCCTCCCCCCGCTCACCAGATTCAGCAGCTATCACATCAACAAGAGTCTCAAAGCTGGCCTGGTCCATTGACCCCTCAGGTGGAGGCGTGACCGCTGCAGGCCAAGACCCCGGTGGAAACCACCTATACCCTGGTCGGGTCTCATGCGGATCACTAAGCCTATGGCCGCTCCGGTGCAGGTACTCCGCCCAGGTCAATCGGGTCCAGCTCGTTTCTGGAGTCGCCACGTAACCCAAAGGGACTCCTGAGTCGATGGTAAGGGCATCTACATTTACCTCGCCAACTAGAAGGGGCATCTCCCCGGCAGCCGCGCGAAACTGCCGCAAGTCTTCGTGGCTTCCGGCCGTAGAGAGTCCCGGGTTTTCAAACATGGTATGTAGAACCCAGATATCGGCTGGCCACCCGTCAGCTTCAAGCCCAACTGAGGAATCAGCTTCAGGAAGTTTCAGCAACCACTCCAACTCATCTTCAGCGTTAGCAACGCGCCTCATTTTGCTCATGTCGCAATCACCGCAGGATCACTTGATGGACGATTCCTCCGGATCACACTATTGCAAAATCCTTGGGGCCACCATCGCGCAAGCGCGGACTGTCCCCATCTCATCTGAGATGTATCTTCCATGGCTGCTGTCCAGAGTTTCCGAAGACATCGATTGTGTCTCCATGGTCATCGCTGAGGCGTCGACCGATGAATGTCCCATCCGGCCGCTCGACAACAGTGCCTTTTCCTCCGCCGTACTTCGGAAAATTATCGGTCGGCTTGGCACCTTGGGCTAGGTCGTTACACACCCCGGCCGGGCCCAGCACCACTTGCCGGCCGCCGGGGCAGTCGGGTGAAGACTTACAGGCCTTCGGGGAGGGGCCGGCCTGGTGGCGCAGGCTGCGGGTTATGAGTCCGGTGAATGGAATTTGAGGCTGAGGTTGTTACCCGTATGTACTGTCACGAGAATGCCGGTTGACCAGTTCGCCATTCTGGCGTCGACCAGCGCCTTGAGCGCGCTGATTTGATCATCGTCGGGTGTGTAGTCCTTGCTCGTGGTGAATTCCATGACGCACCATGGCAGCTCTGTCCCGTCGCCCCCGACCCGGTCGATAGTTGGAAGGGACCCGCTGGCCTTGCCAATAGGGGGCGAGAGTTTCTTTGCGAGATCTTCGCATTCCGCGGCTGCGGCATAGTCGCCTATGCATCCTGTGAGTAGTGGGGTTAGCAGCAGAAGGAGGGCGCCTGATGCCAATCCACGTTTCATGGTCTAAAAGTAGCAGCCCCGGTGGCCTGGGACCGGCTGGTTCGCCGCTGAGGGTGTTCGACAGTCCAACGTCGTTGAACTGCGCTGGTTGGTAGCCCGTAAGGGGATTCACTACCGGATTTTGCGTTGTGGACACGGGTGCGTCTGTCGCACGCCCTTTGATTTCACCTCAGGGTAGATCTGCGGGGTCGGGAGCGTTCTTGCCGAAGGATCCTGATTATCAGAATAATGAGAAAGACATGGAAGAGCGCCAGAAGGATCCCCGCGGGCCCTGAGAGAAAGATAAACGACAACACAGCGGATAGCGCGGAAAAAACTATGGCGGCGGTGAGGGGTTGCCGGCTCATTGTTCTCAGATTCAGCAAATTCCAGACTCCCACGACGAGGCCAAAAAGGGACACCGTCGCGAAGGCCACGACCACGGTCACGACCGTGGCGTTCCATCCCGTAATTGCAGGCGTTCCTACGGTCTGATGGGTCTGGAATTTCTCGTTCAGGTCGACCGTATTCATAAACGTAATCCAGCCGGCGCTACAGCCCAGGATCAGGTCGATGAAACCCAAGCAGTACCGTTGGAACCTCGTTTCCCCGTCAGGAACTAGTGGAAGGGCTTCCTCCATCGGTTCCGTTTCTTCGTCGGCTTCCCTTGTGGAACCGGCGGGGGCCGTTACCGGTTGCTGTTCCTGGTTCAAGTATCGTGCCCTCTCGCGTACAGCGGGCACTACCCGCGGATCAGGAGGAAGTGTATCCCCGTCAGCTCAAGCCAACGGATTGATGAGGCTTGCTGTCGAATGACATCGCCGTCCGCGGCACCCGTCATCATAAGGGCAAAGCGCTGACCCAAGGGTGATGTCATTTGCAGCCTTCTACACTGGCGTTGCCGTGCGGATGCGAGCGTCTTGGTTCTCAACAGTAACCGCAAGGTCATAGCTACCGACCGCGGAAATGGCACGTGGATGGTCTCAGAACCTTAGTGGGAGTGCATAACACGCATGGGTAGCGGCCCCTCCAGAAGTGGAACGAGATCGCTGGGTCAGTGAGCGTCCGCTGGCTTAGTGGTGATGAAGCGCGACCTGCTCTGGAGCGAGAGCCCCGACGAAGATCAGCGTCCAAAACGAGTGCGGCGTCATCGGGTTCGGCATCTGGGCCTGCTGGGAAGGATTGGGCGGCGAACTGATCTTGCGGTTGGGGAGCATGTTGCGATGATCAACTAACGCACGCGAGCCATCATTCTGGAGGGCTCCGCCAATTCGGCAAAACCATATTGGGCGTACAGCCCGTGAGCATCAGCAGTAGACAGTAATATCCGTGACAGATCCAACGGTTCGAGGTCTGCCACGATCCCCGCAGCGAGCATTTTGCCGATACCTTGGCCGCGGGCCGTGGTCGCCACAAAAACATCACACAGCCAGGCGAACGTTACGCCGTCAGTCACCACGCGGCCGTAGGCAACCTGTTCTCCCGTTGCGGTGTTGTAGACCCCGTAGTTCCGGGAGGCGTCGATGGCTGCATCTTGCTTCTCACGCGGCCTGCCTTGCGCCCAATAAGCCTGTTCACTGAGCCATGCGTGTACGAGCCCGCGATCGATTCTGTTCGTCTCTGCTGAGAAGTAGAAAGGTTCAGTCATGGCCAACACATTAGAGGACCGGACAGGCTTGTTGGCCCTGGCAACAGACCGCTCCCAACTCCGGTAACAAAACCTCAAGACATCTTGAGCAAAAACTGATCCAACCTTTCGCTGTACAGCCCCCGGGAAGCCTTTATTTCCAGTGCGATTCCAGCAACAATGGTGCTTGCACGCCAGGCTGGGGTTTGGTGCCGCTGGCTTTGGGGAGTGTTCTGTGGGCAAGCATCATGAATCAGACCGGGCGATTGACCTGATCCGCACCGAAAAATTCCGTCGCGTTCTTATCGCCGGATGTCTTGCCGTTCTGGCCTTCTTCGCCTTCGGCTTCCAACCACTGACGGCCCTTCCGGCAGGAACAGTCGACCCGATGGCCGCCCAGGGCGTCGTTGGACCCACAGCATTGGGGAGCCTGACCCCACCCGACGCGGAAACCATGGTCATCGACCCCACCCAGGCACCACCCGAGCAACTGCCCGGCACGCCCATGGTCTACTTTGACCGGGCGATGGTCCGGACTGTCAGCAAGGACGGTTCCACCGGCCTGACGGTTGCCTCCGCCGGGATGTCCCGGCCACCTGCTGGAAGCCTCTACGTTCCCCTGGAAGTTCTCAACCCAAGTTCCCCGTACGGTTACCGCTACAGCCCGCTGACGGGCCTGGCCGGCGAGTTCCACTGGGGGCAGGACTACGCGGCCCCTTGCGGAACCCGGGTCTACGCAGCCGACGCCGGTGTGGTCCGCGCTGTGGGTTGGCACATCTGGGGCGGCGGCAACCGTGTGGAAATTGAGCACGGCAACGGCCTGGTCACCACCTACAACCACCTCCAAGCCATCGGCGTGACGCAGGGTCAGTCGGTCCGCGTCGGCGAAGTCATCGCCGAGGTCGGTACCACTGGCTGGTCCACTGGATGCCACCTCCATTTTGAAACCATCGTCAACGGTCTCCACACCAACCCGAACGGCTGGACGTATCTGCCCATCAAGCAGGTGGATCCGCTGCAAACCATGACTTTCGTGAACTACCAGCCAGGAGTTGGCACGGGCAGCTCAGCGCCGCAGTGGGCGGTACCCGTGGCCGACGGCACCAACCGCGCGGTCATCGGCGGCGAGCACGAAGAAGAAGTCGCTCCGCCGGTCGTGATCCCGCCCGTCACTTCGGTGGACACACCTGCGCCAGTGGTCACGACACCGCCGCAAACCACGACGCCGGTACCGCCACCGACGATCACACCGACGCCGACTGTCACGCCGACGCCGACTGTCACCCCGACCCCGACGGTCACGCCAACCCCGACCGTAACGCCGACGCCCACCGTAACGCCGACGCCGACTGTCACCCCGACCCCGACGGTCACGCCAACGCCGTCTACAGCTCCGGTCACTCCAACAGAGCAGATTCCAACGGTCCAGACGCCAACAGTCCAAGCACCACTTGTCCAGTCGGCTGTCGCGCCGCCGTCAGCCGCCGTCGTCGAACCTCCTGCTCCGGTTGCTCCTGTCCCGGCCGCAGTGGCACCCGCCCCGGCCGCACCTGCACCCGCGCCAGTCGTAGAACCCGCGCCCGTGGTGGCGCCGGTAGTTCCCGCGGTGACGCAGCCCGTGGCGCCCGCCCCGGCTCCGGTGGCCCCCGCACCCGCACCAACACCCGTCGCGGTCCTGCCCTCGGCGCTCCCGGTAGTGACGCTGCCGCCTGGTTACATCCTGATCGCCCCGGACCTCGTACAGAGGCCGGACGGCGTGATCGTACCGCTGTCCACGCTCATCCTTCCAGCGCCCTAAATCGCCACAAAGCCCGGGCGTTTTCGCGGCCCCAAGCCAGCTCCCGTAAGCTCGATGGCGGCGATCCCGCCAGCCGACGACGTCAGGAAGCGAATCCGATGGCCAGCCTCTACAGCATTCCCATCACCTTCAACGACGGCTCCGAGGACGACTTCGGCCGGTTCGAAGGCAAGGCTGTGATGGTGGTCAACGTCGCTTCCAAATGTGGCTACACCCGCCAATACGCTGGCTTGGAGGAGCTCTACGGAAAGTACCGCGGGCAGGGGCTGGAGATCCTGGGCGTGCCCTGCAACCAGTTCGGCGGCCAGGAGCCGGGTGCCGATGAGGAAATCGCCGAGTTCTGCGAGCGGAATTTCGGCGTGACTTTCCCATTGACCAGCAAGGCGAACGTCCTGGGCAAGGAGCAGCACCCCCTGTTCGCCGAGCTGACCCGCGACGACGACGGCCAAGCGGTGAAGGTGAAATGGAACTTCGAAAAGTTCGTCATCAACCGTTCAGGTGAACTTGTGGGACGGTTCCCATCCGCAGTGGAGCCTGACTCCGAAGACCTGTTGAAAGCAGTGGAAGAAGCGTTGGCGTAAGCCGGCAGAGCTGAAAGGGAGGAAAGTAATTTTCCAACATTCCGCCGGGAGTTAGCCGGTTGTTGGCTTTCTGTCTGGTTGGATTGGACCTACTGGGGTTGACACGGGAGGCGCCGTCTCCCACCAAACGCTAAGGCAGCTATGGAGTTCATCGAGGCCGAATATCCCAAACCAGGTCATGTGCTGCTGCACTTGAGCGATCTTCACCTGGTGGGTGGTCCCGGCACGCTCTATGGCTCTGTGGACAGTGAAACCAGGCTCCAGGAGATCTGCGACCAGATCGTCGCCTCCCGGATCAGGCCCGAAGCCATCATCTTCACGGGAGACCTCGCGGACCGGGGCGAACTCGAAGCCTACAAGCGACTCCGCGACATGATCGAGCCGGTCTGCGATTCGCTGGGAGCCAAGGCCATCTGGGCAATGGGAAACCACGACAACCGGTCGAACTTCCGTTCCGCCTTCACGGATGCGTCAGAGGCCAGCAAGCCCGAGGACCCGGTAGACCGCAGCTACTTCATCAACGGGCTCCGGATCATCACCCTGGACACCACTGTTCCCGGCCACCACTACGGCCAGTTGTCGGAAACACAGCTTGATTGGCTGGCCTCCGAACTGGCTACACCGGCGCCCGACGGCACCATCCTGGCCCTGCATCACCCGCCGGTTCCTTGCGTCCAGGACCTCGCGGTCCTGGTGGAGCTGCGCGGCCAAGCCGCACTGGCCGCCGTCGTCCGTAATACGGACGTCCGCACCATCCTCGGTGGCCACCTGCATTACTCGACGACGGCGAGCTTCGCCGGCATCCCGGTCTCGGTCGCCTCGGCGACGTGTTACACACAGGATCTCGGGGTACGCGCAGGAGGCCAACGCGGACGCGACGGCGCCCAGTCCTACAACATGATCCACGTGTACGAACACACGATCGTCCATTCTGTGGTTCCCCATTCCGGCGGGGTCACCGTGGGCGAGCCTGTGGACGCGGAGGAAGTCCAGCGTCGACTGGCCGCCGCAGGCATCCGCATTCCACGCGAGTCCCGGGTGGGCGCGCACGCCTCACCCGGTACGTTGACGTCCTCGCTGCCGGTTACTTCTCCCAGGGTGCCTTAACGGGGAAGTACTTTTCCAGGAAGTCGGTCACCAGCTCGGCGCGCTCGTCCGCTTCGACCTCCGGGAAACTGCCGTCGTTCAGGCAGAAGAAGTCCATGTGGCGCTTGGCCAACAGCTTGGGCAGGTAGTGAAGGCCGGCCCACATCGTCGTATCCACATAGCGGACCTTGGCCGCCGTCTGGGTGACTGCGCGGCCCGTGAGCAGGGCGTAGTAGTGGTAGAACGAGTTGGTGACCGAGATGTTGTCAGCGGCTCGGAAGCGGCTGGCCGCGGTCTTGGCGAACTCGGCGGGGAATTCCTTCTCCATCCGGGCCACCACGCTGCGCCGCAACGGGGCGGCGGTGTGCTCCAGGTGACGGGTGGTGATGCGGCCGAAGCGTTCCCAGAGGAGCTTGCGGTTGACGCGGGCCGCGTTCTCAAAGCCACTGCGCTCGGCGTCGTTCTCACCCAGTCCAATGCGGGTGTCCGCTTCAATGAACTTGGTGATGCCGCCGGGGGTGAAGAACATGTCCGGCCCCACAGGACGGCCGAAGAACATGTCGTCGTTGGAGTACAGGAAGTGCTCGGACAGACCCTCGATGTGGTGCAGCTGGCATTCCACAGCCTGCGAATTGTGGGTGGGCAGGACCGAGGGATCGGCGAAGAATTCCTCGCTCCGGACGATCGTCACCGCCGGGTGGTCAGCCAGCCAGGCAGGCGCGGGCGAATCCGTGGCAATGAAGATCCGGCGGATCCAGGGTGCGAACATGTGCACCGAGCGCAAGGCGTACTTCAGCTCGTTGATCTGCCGGAAGCGGGCCTCATGGTCGTCGCCTTCGCCTAGCACCGCGCCGGCCTGCTGGGCGCGGCGGCGTGCAATGTACTCCGGATCGCTGCCATCAACCCATGAAAAAACGATGTCGACGTCGAAATCGATGTCGCTGGCATGGTCCGCGAACATGTTCTCGATGGTGGGCCACGTCAGGCCATGCCGCTGCACGGTTCCACGGACGGCGTCCTGCCGCATCAGGGTTCGGCGCGTCAAAGAGTTCTCCACCGGGAGTTCCAGGTGGTCGCCTTCGAACCTCCACAGTTCGAGCTGGACACCCAGTGCAGGGCCGTACCAGAGGCCGCCGCCAACTTCGACGCGGGGACGATAGAGGCGGAAGATGCGGGCCTTCCGGTTGGCCGACAGCTCGCCGTCGGCCACCAGCACGGACGTCTTTTTCCTGGCGTCCACAGTCATGGCGTAGAAGGGTTCGTTCCGGAAGGCTTCAACCAGGGCGTCCCGGACATCCTTGCGGGTTTCCCAGTCGACGGCGATCACGGGCCGCTCGTCATTGCCGCGCACCAGGATGAAGTCGATGCCTGCCGCATCAAGGGCTGCGCGCACGGCCAGGAGATCGGAAACCATGGCCTGTTGCGGGGTCAGGTCGGCGTTGACCAGGGCGTACCGCCCCCGGTGACGGACGACGTCGGACCTGTGCCTGAGGTGCGCGACGACCGCAGGCGAAACCGCCTCCGCAATCGTGTCCTCTTCGACGGACGGGCTGCCGTGGTAAATCGGATCGACCTGTGCTTGTGTGATGGCTGTTTCTCCGGGATCGTCGGTGGTGCGTGTGCAGGTGGTGAAGCTTTAGATGGCCAGGGCCTCGCGCCAGCTGCGGAGGAAGGCTCCGCCGGCGTCGTCGTGGATCACGTCGTCGGCAAGGTCCAGGTCCGCGGCGGTCAGGATGGCGTACGGCTTGACCGGCACGCCGTCCGCAGGCCGGACATCCACGTGCTTCACGTCGTGGTCGTTGTGGTGCAGCCAGTCTGCCATGGCGTAGTCCGTCCGGGAATCTCCCACGGTGCGCCAGGAGCGTGGCGTGATTCCCTGGGCGGCCAGGAGCTCCACGGCGCGGCTTGCTCCGAGGTCCTTGCCGAGCCGCACGGACTCGATGTCCGTGGAGATGATGGTGGGGTCCAGGCGGTAATCCGCGGTGTCGTCGGATCCGGGCGCGTGGTGGTCCAGGATGGCGGCGTTGAGGCCGTGCTGTTCCATGATGCCCAGGGCGTCGGCGTCGAAAAGCTTCTGTTCGGCCAGGTAATCGGCGCTGGCCACGTTCAGGTGTTGCTCCACGGAGACCATGGCGCGCTTGGTCTCGTCGAAGAACATGTGCGTGGCGTAGTCCTCGGCCACGAGCCTGCGGATGTCGTCACCGTAGGCCTTGGGCACGGCGAGTTCGTGGTCCACGTGGATGGGGCCGGGTCCTTCGGCGGTGTAGCTGAACCAGACCGCACCCTTCTCGCAAATGGCGTGGATCACCGTGTTGGCGGGCATGCCCGCGGCAATCATGGGCTCCATGACCTGCTGGGCGATGAAGGCGTCGGAACGGCCGGTGTTGAAGATGACAGGGATCCCGGCCGAGGCGAGCGCCACCAGGTCGGCGATGATGTCCGGCTTGACGTCGCGCGTCACAGGGCTGGCGATGGGGCCATCGACATCCAGCAGCAAAGCCAGTGCGGGCTCAGTGCGGGCAGCGGTCCGGTCAGTACCTTGGAGCGGTTGGGTCATGCCCCTATTCTGTCAGTCCCGCAGACTCCCCACACAGCTGTGACGTTCGACGACGGTTAGTCGCCTTTTGGCTACAACCTGCCTGTGCTGCGGGTCACAAGTTCCGTTAGCGCGGCATCTTCCATAGGCTTGCAGGGTGATCTTCAAAGCTGTGGGCGAGGGACGCCCGTACCCTGACCATGGATACACCGCGCCCAGGGACTGGGCTGCCCTGCCCCCGCGCCCTGTGCGGTTGGATGACCTGGTCACCACCAAACGGACCCTGGACCTGGAGGCGTTGCTGGCTGAAGACTCCACGTTCTTCGGAGACCTGTTCCCGCATGTGGTCCAGTACCAGGGCGTGATGTACCTCGAGGATGGCCTTCACCGGGCGGTCCGCACGGCCCTGCACCAAAGGACTGCGATCCACGCACGTGTATTGGTGATCGATGGCTAGGCAGTCCGGGCTGGACCAAGCTGAGTCCCGGACAAAAAAACATAAGCGTCCCAAGGATGTGACGCAGTTGCACGGCCATCGCGTGGTGACTGGGCCGGAGCTCAGGGCAACGTTTGCCGACGACGCCCCGGTCCGACGCGGGAGTTTCGGGCGCCGCCTGTTCCACGGAATCGTCTTGGTGTTGTTGCTCGGCGTGATCGCCGCTGGTGCAGTAGGTGCCTGGGCAATCATGAACGGCGTCATCAAGGTCCCGACGGCTATTGCCAGCAAGGCGCCCTCCAGCCTCTGCCCGTCCACGACGTTCGACTACGTGCCCAACGACACCGTCCAGCTCAACGTCTTGAATGCCACCTCGCGTGGTGGGTTGGCGGCGACTGTAGCTGACCAGTTCACTGCGCGTGGCTACAAGGTGGCTTCGGTGGGCAACAGCGACACCGCCTATTCCGGCATCGGCGTGGTGGTGTCCGGGGTCAAGGGCCAGGCGGCAGCCTTCAACATCCAGCGCAACCTTGCCGGCACGGACTACTTCCAGGACAACAGGGAAGACGAGTCGGTGGATGTGATCATCACGCCGGGTTATGAAGGCCTGGTGGAGCCGCAGTTGGTGGACCAGACCCCCGGCAAGCTCATGTGCCCGCGCGAGGAATTGCGGATCGCCGACAACTCCAAGTGGCCCATCATCCCCACGCGGCCCGCCGGCTGACAGGCTTACCGGCTTTCGCCAGGTGCTACACGGTTGGTGCGGCGGTGGCCAGTAGGATCGGCCTGCCCGCTTCGTCAAAGCGGGCACCGGCGCCGAGCTGGATGAACTGCACGGTCTGGGCGGTTTGAGCTTCCTGCGCGGCAAGAAGCCCGACGTCGGAGGTCGCGGACGGCGGGGGCGTCTCGCCGTCGGGCGTCCGGTTGCGCCGTGCGGCGCTGGCCGAAAGCGTGCCGTGGATGAGCCGCGCGAGCTGGGCAACATCGATGTCTGGAAGGTAACCCTGCTGCACGCCGTCCTGGAGGATGTCCTGGAGAAGGGCATTCAGCTCGCCCACGTGGTCTGCGAGCTTTGCAAAGGAGCCGGGGGAGAGGACCGCGGCCATGGCCGGTCCAGGCGGCAGATGCCGGCGGCTGAGGTCCTCCACCTGCGCGCGCACGTAGAGTGCCAGACGGTCCACCGGGTTGTGGAGTGCTGCCAGGGAATCCCGGAGGTCCACGAGGAAGCGCTCGGTCTCGTCCAAGGCGTAAGCGATGAGGAGCTGCTCCATGTCCGCGTAGTAGTTGTAGACGGCCGTGCGGCCAACGCCGGCGTGCCGGGCAACATCGGTCATGGTCAGTCCGGGCAGGCCATGGGTGAAGAGGAGCTCGCCAAAGGCGGTGAGAATCCGACGTTGGGTCTCGGCGCGTTGGGCAGCGTTCGTGGCGGCCGTGATCCTGGGCATATAGACACTTTACCGCGATCTGTCAGCAAACCGGGTCATGGCGCGTAAGCTGCAGAACTGGGCGGTAACATCGTGAAAACCGGAAAACCAAAAACCGGAAAATTGCAGCAAGGGGGCGTCTTGCGCGCAACGGTCAAGGACGTGGCGCGCCGCGCGGGGGTCTCACCCAAAACGGTCTCAAATGTCATGAACGGAATCGTTCCGGTGAGCGGACCTACGCGGCTCAGGGTTGAGCGGGCCATGCAGGAGCTGGACTACGTCCCGAATCTTTCGGCGCGGGGACTCCGTAATGGCCGCTCAGGTGTGATCGGTCTGGCCCTGCCGAACCTGGGTACCCCGTTTTCTGCGGAGCTCGCCCAAAGTGTTGTCGAGTTGGCCCATGCCCAGGGCTGGAGTGTGCAGATTGAGGAGACAGGATCCGACCCGCATCGTGAGCAGGAGCTGATGACTCGCGCCCGGGCCAACCTGATCGACGGCCTGATCCTCAATCCCGTAGTACTCGATGAAAGCGCCGTGAGGGTCGGTGTGGCGTTGCCTCCCGTGGTGCTGCTGGGTGAAGTGTCCCAGGAACTGGCCGATCGCGTATTCGTGGACAGCTTTGCGGCCGCCAGGGACATGACTCTGGCCCTCGCCCGTCCCGGGCGGCGCCGCATCGCTGTCCTCGGCATCAACCGTGGAAGGAAGTCGGCCACGGCCATCCAGCGCGCCCAGGGATATGAAGCAGCACTGCGCTCGCTGGGGATACCGCTGGATGAGTCGCTGATGATCGCCTGTGAAGAATGGACCCCGGCCTCCGCAGCGGAGTCTCTGCTGCGGTACCTCGAGAGCAATCCGCTGCCGGAGGCGATCTTCTGCTTCACTGACTCGATGGCCTTGGGTGCCTTGAATGCCTTGTGGAAGCGGGGAGTCCGGGTTCCGGAGGACGTTGCCGTGGCGGGTTTCGACGACATTGCTGACGGCCGGTTCGCCGTGCCGCCGCTCAGCACTGTGTCCGTGGACAAACGGGCCATTGCCGCCGAGGCGCTGCGACTGCTCACCGAGCGCATGGCGGACAGGGGTCATGCCCAGCGCGTTGTGTCTGTTCCGTACACGATCGAAGAGCGGGCCAGCAGCAACTAACGTTGCTCCAGCAGCCGCTGAAGCCCTCCAATAAGTAAAATTGTTCGCGCTAACAATTTTCTCTTGCCCTGCCTATTACAACGATGTAATGTGAGAGCTGCGTCACCCCGGGGCCACCTTTTACCCACGCGAGGAGACGTACCGGAGCCGGACTTCAGTGCAGCAGTGTGTTTCCTTTCAGCGGACCCTTCCAAAGGAGTGACGGGTGAAGCAGTTTGAATCTTTGACCGGGAGAAGTATGTCCCGGAGACAGCTCTTGACGGGCTCGGCGCTGCTTGGCGGCGGGCTTTTGGCCACAGGCCTCACCGGCTGTGGCGGCGCAGCAGGAGCCGCATCCACGCCGACCATCAATTTCTGGCATCTCCTCTCCGGAGGAGACGGCACCAAGATGCAGGCCATGATCGCCAACGCGAACAAGGGGAATCCGGGCTTCAAGGTCCACCCCACGGTGTTGGCCTGGGGCGCGCCGTACTACACCAAGCTCGCCATGGCATCGGCAGGTGGCCGCCCCCCGGAAGTGGCCATCATGCACGCAAGCCGCGTCCCCGGATATGCCCCCGGTGGCCTCATTGAGCCCTGGGACTTGGGCCTGCTCGCGGAGAACGGCATAACCCCGGAGAACTTTGCGCCGCGCATCTGGGAAAAGAGCCAACAAAGCGGAAAAGTGTTCTCCCTGGCACTGGATTCCCACCCCTTCATCATGTTCTACAACACGGACATCGCAGGCAAAGCCGGACTGCTGGAAAGCAATGGCCAGTTGGGCGGCGTGAGCTCGCCGGCGGAGTTCAAGGCCATGGCGCTGGAGATGCAAAAGGTCACCAAAGCCCACGGTTTGTCCTTCGGCTACCTGAATATCGGCTCCCAGATGTGGCGTCTGTTTTACACGCTCTACAAGCAGCACGGAGCCGAAATCGTTCTTACTCCCGGACAACCCATGCAGGCCGACCGGGATGCAGCCGTGGAGTCGCTTGAGTTCATGGCAACGCTCTTTGATGACACTATCGCGGCCAAGGGCAACGACATCAACACCGGTATTGCCGAGTTCGTCCGGGGCGACTCGGGAATGCTTTTCAGTGGCGGCTGGGAACTGCCCACCATGAAAAAGGCAAAGCTGCCCGTTGATGCGCTCACTATTCCCACTCTGTACGGAACCCCTGCTTCCTACGCCGATTCGCACTCGTTCGTCCTTCCCCGGCAGCTCGCAGTCGATGAGGAAAAGCGCAAGGACGCCTACAAGTTCGTCAGCGACATCCTCAAGGGTTCATTGTCCTGGGCCGAGGCAGGCCACATCCCGGCGTACCAGCCCGTGGTGCAGTCGCCGGCTTACAAGGAACTGACCCCGCAGGTCCACTACGCCAATGCGGCCGAGATCATCCAGTACGACCCCGAGGCCTGGTTCAGTGGATCCGGCTCGGACTGGCAGAACTATTTCGCCGAGTTCATCCAGAACGTTCTTCTGGGACGGAGCAAGGCGCAGGACGGTTGGGACGGGTTCGTGGCCCGCACCAACGACCTTCTATTCCGGCCCAACCCGGTCTGACCGGCACCCGCACACCGAGCGACAAAGGAGTCATTCATGAGTTCCTCTACTGTGTCCCGGCAGACCAGCCAAGCACGGACAACAACTGCCCCCGGCATCAAGAACGGTCCCTCCCTGCGCAGGAGCAGGGACAACCTGAGCGGCTGGGCCTTCGCGGCCCCGTTCCTCGTGTTCTTCCTGGTGTTCCTCGTCTGGCCCATCCTTTACGGGTTCTACATGAGCCTGACGGGAAAATCCCTGACCGGCGCCAACGACGCCCTCATTGGTTTTTCCAACTATTCCGAGGCCTTTGCCGACGCCGGGATGTGGCGTTCCCTGGGCAACACACTCTATTTCACGGTGATCAGCACGGTTCCACTGGTGCTGGTTGCGTTGGCTATGGCGGCGCTGCTGAACATCGGCCTTCCGGCCCAATGGTTGTGGCGATTGAGCTACTTTGCGCCTTTCCTCCTGGCCTCCACCGTGGTGTCCATGTTCTTTGTGTGGATGTACAACCCGCAGCTTGGCCTGATCAATGATTTCCTCTCCAAGTTCGGCATCCCGAAGGTCGGGTGGCTCAACGATCCCAACGTGGCCATGTGGTCCATCGTGATCGCAACGCTCTGGTGGACGGTGGGCTTCAACTTCCTTCTCTACCTGGCCGCCATGCAAAACATCCCCGCGCAGCACTACGAAGCGGCGTCGCTGGACGGCGCCGGCGCCTGGCGGCAGTTCTTCTCCATTACGCTGCCGCAGCTCACACCCACCACGGTGATGATCGTGCTGCTCCAGATCCTCGCTTCGCTGAAGGTCTTTGACCAGATTTACCAGATGACCGCCGGCGGCCCGGGCGGCTCCACCCGTCCGGTGGTCCAGTACATCTTCGAAACCGGGTTTACCGGATACCGGCTGGGGTACTCCGCAGCCATCTCCTACATCTTCTTCGGACTGATCGTGCTGGTCTCTGCCCTGCAGTTCGTCATCACCCGTCGCAGGAGCGCATAGCCATGGCAAATACAACCCTCACCCGTTCCCTCCCGCGTACCGGTTCCGGCCAAGTCCTGCGTCAGCCAGGCAAGAAACTGACTGTTGGCAAGACCGCCGCTGTCGTGGTTGCTGCCGTTCTTGCAGTCCTCTGGATGGTTCCCTTCGCCTGGGCAACTGTCACCGCTTTCAAATCCGAAGCGGATGCTTCAGCGTCGAAGGTCAGCTGGATCCCGCCGTCGGGCTTTACCTTCGATGCTTTCGCCAGCGTGTTCCAAGCCGGCAACATCCCGCTCTGGACGTGGAACTCGCTCTACACCTCCGCGGCCATCACGCTCATCACGCTGGTGATCTCCGCCCTCATCGCCTACGCGTTGTCCAGGATCGAGTTCAAGGGCAAAAAGGTGCTGATGGTGGCCATTATCGCCAGCATCATTGTGCCGCCACCGGTGCTCATGATCCCGCTTTTCTACCAAATGCTCGCGTTCAAGATGATCGATACCTCCTGGGCCATCATCCTCCCGCAGGTCATCCACCCCGCCATGGTGTTCGTGCTCAAAAAGTTCTTCGACCAGATCCCGCGGGAGCTTGAAGAAGCGGCCGTGATGGATGGAGCCAGCCGGATCCGGATTTTCATGACGATCATCCTGCCCCTGTCCCGGCCCATTCTGGCCGCCGTCGCAATCTTCACGTTCATCGGCGCCTGGAACAACTTCCTCTGGCCGTTCATCTCCACCAATGACGACTCCCTGCTGACCCTTCCGGTGGGCCTGCAGACCATCAAGAGCGCCTACGGCGTGCAGTATGCGCAAAACATGGCGTCGGCTCTGCTGGCCGCGCTGCCGCTGATTGTGGTGTTCCTGTTCTTCCAGCGCCAGATCATCAAGGGCATTTCCACTACAGGGCTCGCCGGAACCTGACCGATACCAACCGCTGACCAACAGTTTCAGAACCATCCAAGGAGATTCATGTCCCGCGCACGCATCACCCTCGACCGCGACTTCACGGTTGGCGAAGTACCCCGCCGCCTCTTCGGCTCCTTCGTGGAGCACATGGGCCGCTGCGTCTACACCGGAATCTACGAACCCGGACACCCCGAAGCAGACGAGCAAGGCTTTCGGCAGGACGTCCTCAAGCTCGTCAAGGAACTCGGCGCCACCGTCATCCGGTACCCGGGCGGCAACTTCGTCTCGGGCTACAACTGGGAAGACGGGATTGGTCCGCGCGAAAACAGGCCCCGCCGCTTGGATGGCGCCTGGCACACCGTAGAGACCAACGCCTTTGGCCTGCATGAATTCGTCGACTGGTCCAGGCAGGCCGGCACGGAAATCATGGAGGCGATCAACCTGGGCACCAAGGGAGTGGAGGAAGCCCGCGCCATCGTGGAGTACTCCAACCACTCCGGCGGCACCTACTGGTCGGACCTCCGCGCCAAGAACGGCCACAAGGATCCGTTCGACATCAAACTCTGGTGCCTGGGCAACGAGATGGACGGGCCGTGGCAGATCGGACACAAGACGGCCGATGAATACGGCCGCCTGGCCCAGGAAGCCGCCAAGGCCATGCGCTATGTGGATCCGTCCATTGAACTCGTGGCGTGCGGCAGCTCAAATTCCCGAATGCCCACGTTCGGCGATTGGGAGCAGACTGTCCTCACGCACACCTATGACGAGGTGGACTACGTCTCCCTGCACGCCTACTACTTCGAAGAAGAAGGCGACGTCGGCAGCTTCCTGGCTTCCGCCGTCGACACCGACTTCTTCATCGAGTCGGTCATTGCCACAGCGGACGCTGTCCGGGCCAAGGGCAAGCACAAGAAGCACATCAACCTGTCCTTCGACGAGTGGAACGTCTGGTACCAGCGTGGCCGTGACACGGAGGATCAGCTGCGCAACATCGTCAAGGGGCCATGGCGTGAGCACCCGCGGGTCATCGAGGACCACTACAACGTGACGGACGCCGTGGTGGTTGGGACCTTGCTGAACTCCTTGCTCCGGCACGGCGACAGGGTCAAGATCGCCAACCAGGCACAGCTGGTCAATGTGATCGCGCCGATCCTTTCGGAGGAAAACGGGCCGGCGTGGAAGCAGACCATCTTCCACCCGTTCGCCCGGATGGCGGAGCTCGCCACGGGCCAGATCCTGCGGCTAGCGGTGGATTCTGACAAGTACTCGAACGACCGTTTCGGGGACACCGACCTCGTGGATGTCAGCGCCACGTGGAACGAGGAAACCGGCCGGGTCGCCTTGTTCTTCGCGAACCGCGGCTTGGAGGAAGCAGCCGACGTCGAGACCGCACTGCGCGGCTTCGACGCCCGGCAGGTTGTCCGCGCCGAAGTCCTGGAAATTCCCGACGGCGGCGGCCGCTTCAGCATCAACAGCCAGGAACAGCAGGACCGCGTGGGTTTGAAGCCCTTGGAGAACGTCAAGGCCACTGGCTCTGAGCTTCGACTGACGCTGCCCGCATTGTCCTGGGCCGTCGTCGAGCTTGAGGTCGCCAAAGCCTAGCGCCCCGCCCAACTGAGTAACAGCAAACGTCGCAATGAGCGCTCATTGCGACGTTTGCTGTTACTTACTTGGGTTAACGCACGACGGCGGGGGCTGCTTAGATCGCGCAGCCGTCGGGGCCGCAGGCCTCGGCGTCGGAGGCGCCCACCGGGATCAGCGGGTTGGCTTCCTGCCACGCCTGGTTCAGGGCCTGGGAGAAGAGCTCGGCCGGCTGGGCGCCGGAAATGCCGTATTTGCGGTCGATGACGAAGAACGGAACGCCCGTCACGCCGATGGCGCGGGCTTCGTTGATGTCCTGATTGACCTCTTCGGTGAACTTGTCCGTGCTGAAGAGCTCTGCAACTTCCTCGGCAGGAAGGCCCAGGGAAACACCGAGCGCGCGCAGGTACTCCTGGTTGCCGATGTCCTTGCCGTGCTCAAAGTGGTCGCTGAGCAGCTGTTCCTTCGCGGCATCCTGCTTCCCATGGGTGGCAGCGAGGTGGATGAGGCGGTGTGCGGTGAAGCTGTTGGCCACCACCACCTTGTCGAAGTGGTAGTCCAAACCTTCGCCCTTGGCGGTCTCTGTGACGTGGGCGAACATCTGCTTGACCTGCTCCGGAGCCATTCCCTTGCGCTTGCTCAGGTAGTCCAGTTCCGTGCCGTCATAGTGCTCGGGGACGGAGGGATCCAGCTGGTAGCTCTTCCACTGAACATCCACGGATTCGCGGTGCGGGAACTGTGCCAAGGCAGTCTCGAAACGGCGCTTGCCGATGTAGCACCACGGGCAAGCGACGTCTGACCAGATCTCAATCTTCATGGTTTCGTCAACCCTGGACGGCACAGGGGCATTCCAAACACAAGCTGTTATTTTCCTCACTGCGCGAATAGCCTTGAGGTGGGTTGTGAAGCCAGCCCACCGTAGAGGGGGTTATGCGCGGAGGCCCGCATGCGCATCGGACTCATTGTTGGACCCTGGTTTACCGTCCCGCCGGAACGCTATGGCGGAACGGAACGGGTGGTGGATTGCCTGGCCCGGGGGCTGGTTGATGCGGGGCACGAAGTCCTGTTGGCAGCAGCTTCGGACAGCACTTGCCCGGTGCCCCAAATGCCCGGTTTCGGCACCAGCCGCCCGGAGGAAATTGGGCTGAGCCTCAGCGAGCTGAGCCATGTCATCACGGCGTACCGCGGCATGGACGGTGTGGACATCATCCACGACCACACGCTGGCGGGTCCTCTCTACGCGCACCGGCCTCACGATATCCCGGTGGTCACCACCATCCATGGACAACTCACCGACCAATCCGCGGAACTGTACCGTGCCATGCAACGTGACACCTCCATCATCGCGATCTCCCATGACCAACGGTCCATGCTCCCGGACCTCAACGTGGCGGCCGTCATCCACCACGGCCTGGACCTGTCCACCGTGTCCGTGGGAAGCGGCCAAGGCGGCTACGTTTGCTTTGTAGGCCGGATGTGCGCGGACAAGGGCCTCATGGAAGCTGTGGCGATTGCCCGTGAAGCCGGAGTTCCCCTGAAGATAGCCGCCAAGATGCAGGCCAAAGAGGAACAGGAATTCTTCCACGACGTCGTAGAGCCTGCGCTGGGGCCGCAGGAGGAATTCCTGGGAGAGCTTTCCGACCCCGAGAAATATGAGCTGATGGGCGGAGCAACGGCACTGATCAACCCCATCCAATGGCCCGAACCCTTCGGACTGGTCATGATCGAGTCACTGGCCACGGGCACGCCCGTGGTGGCAACTCCCATGGGTGCCGCACCGGAAATCGTCACGCACGGAGTAACGGGCTTCCTGGGAGAACTTCACCACCTTGCGGGGTTCGTGGATGAGGCTGCCCGGTTGAATCGGGCGGACTGCCGGCATTCCGTGGACGAGTACTTCAGCGCCGGGCGCATGGCAGCCGAACATGTGGACCTTTATTCACGCGTCCTTGAACAATTCGACAGCAAAGGGGTTCACGGCAGCGCCTACGTGCAAGAGAATCAAAGGCAGGCCCGTTAGGCTGCCGGTCCCGAACCCCCAACCCCGAAGGAGCCTCGGCATATGACCGCTTGGAACGCAGACACAGAAGCCGGAGCCTCCGAACTGGGGGCAGTGACGGTGGTCGAGGGCTCGTCCTTCTGCATTTCCGCGCATTCGGGCGACATCCATGGCGGTGGTTCACAGGGGGCCTACTACCAGGACACGCGCATCGTCTCCCGCTGGGTGCTGCGGATCAACGGCGAACCCCGGGAGCCCCTTGTGGCGCGCAACCGGGCGTCGTTCCAGGCCGAATACGTAGGCAGGGCCTGCACGGAAGACGGGCGCTTCGAAAGCCCGCTGCTTGTCCGGCACCAGCGCAGCATCGGCTCGGGATTGCGAGATGACATCACCATCACCAACTACTCCGGAACGCCGTCCACCTGCACCATCGAACTGCTCCTGGACGCCGACCTTGCCGACCTCTTCGACGTCAAAGGCGGCCGGGTGGGAACCGCAGAGGAGACCATCAGGGCTGCACAGGAAGACGGACTGCACATCGATTCGCTGCACTCCAGCGGCCAGCGGCGCGGGGTGTTGTTCCAGGCGGAAGGGGCAAAAGTCACCAGTGAAGGGTTGACCTTCAACGTCACCATTCCCGCCCGGGAGGATTGGTCCACCACCATCATTGCCCTGCCCCTGGTCAACGGCGAGGCGCCTGAAGACCGCTTCACCGTGGGAACACCCCTGCAGCACAGCACAGGAGCCCGCCGGCAAACCCAATGGGAGGAACACGTTCCGCGCGTCACGGTCACCGACCGGAACGTCACCGACGTCCTGGAGCAGAGCCAGCGGGACCTCGGGGCGCTGCGGATTTTCGACGACGAACACCCCAACCGTGCCGCCATCGCCGCCGGGGCACCCTGGTTCATGGCCCTGTTCGGGCGGGACTCGCTGCTTGCCTCCTACATGTCCCTGATGGTGGACCCGAGCCTTGCCGCAGGCACGCTCCAGACCCTGGCCGGACTGCAGGGCAGCAAAGTGGACAACGATTCCGAAGAAGAACCCGGACGCATGCCGCACGAAGTGAGGCTGGGTATCACCGCGGGACTCTCACTGGGAGGCACGGCCTACTACGGCACCGCCGATGCCACCCCGCTGTTCGTCTCAACCTTGGGTGAGCTGAGCCGTTGGGGGCTCGGGGATGACATCATCGAGTCCCTCCTTCCCCACGCGGACCGGGCCATCGAATGGATGGAGCAGTACGGGGACCGGGACGGCGACGGGTTCATCGAATACAAGAGGCCCAACGAGCACGGCCTGGTGAATCAGGGTTGGAAGGACTCGTGGGACGGGATCAATTTCGCGGACGGCCGGATGGCGGAGGCGCCCATCGCACTCTGCGAAGTCCAGGCCTACGCCTACGCGGCCTACGTGGGCCGGTCCCTGTTGGCGCGCGCGGCGGGGGACACCGCCGTCGAACGCCGTTGCGCGGATCGCGCCGAAGAACTCAAGGAGGCCTTCAACAAGACGTTCTGGCTGCCGGACAAGGGTTATTTCGCGCTGGCGCTGGACAAGGACAAGCAGCCGGTGGATTCCTGCACGTCCAACATGGGGCACTGCCTCTGGGTGGGCATCGTGGATGAAGACAAGGCGGCGCAGGTGGCGGAGCGGCTCATGTCTCCGGAGATGTTCACCGGTTGGGGCATCCGCACGCTGGGCTCCGACATGGGCGCCTACAACCCCGTCAGCTACCACAACGGCTCTGTCTGGCCCCACGACACCGCGCTCGCTGCCACCGGTCTGATGCGCTACGGCTTCACGGACGAAGCCAGCCGGGTAGCCAGCGGACTGTTCGACGCCGCCGAGCACTTTGGCGGCCAGCTTCCCGAGTTGTTCTGCGGCTTTGACCGTGGGGACTTTTCGGAGCCCGTCCCGTATCCGACGGCGTGTTCCCCGCAGGCGTGGGCGGCTGCGGCTCCGGTGCAACTGGCCCGGATCCTGCTGCGGTTCGACCCCGACTTCACGCGGGATGTGCTGCACCTCGCGCCGATCCTCCCGCCGTCATTCGGCGAGTTCACGGCCGAAAATGTGCTGCTGGGGAGTTCCCGGCTGACCGTGCGGGCGGCGGGCACTTCCGGGACGGTGGAAGGCCTGCCGGAGGGGCTCCAGTTGCGCAACGATCCGCGGCCGCCCCTGGCCGGTGACCTGTTCGGCTAGAGCCTGTTCTCCATGACGAAGTCGTGTTCCACGGTGTTGCCGAGCTTGAACGACTTGGTGCCTACGCGCTGGAAACCGCTCTTCTCGTAGAAGCGGATGGCCTTGGCGTTCTGGCTGTTCACTCCAAGCCACACGCCCGCTGCGCCCTTGTCCGTGGCCAGTGCAAGGGAGGCGTGGATCAGCCTCGATGCTGCGCCCTTGCCGTGGTGGTCGGGGTGGACGTAGCACTTGCTCAGCTCTGTCGAGGGCAGCGCCGAAAGCACGGAGGCGACGTCGGGGTCTCCTGTGGGCTTGGCAACCAGCATGGTGTAACCGTTGAGCTGCCCGTCGTCGTCGAGCACCATGATGGTGATGTTCGCGTCGGCGAGGTAGTCCGAAAAGTTGGCTTCGCTGAGCGTCTTTTCAAGGTGCGCCTGGATGTCCGCCGGTGAGGAGCCGGGAGGGCATGCCAGCGGGAAGGTGACGGCCGCGAGCTCAGCCAACTTCCCGGCGTCGTGTGCTGTTGCGGTGCGAATGGTCTCGGCCACGTATTCCCCCTTGCGAGTTTTTGTACAGCTAATGCCCCTAAGAACGCATCTTAAGGGCATTAGCTGTACGAAAACTCCACGTTAGGGGGTGGGCCGGATGGCGTTGACGGCCCGGTCTGCGCTGATTTGGGTTTCCCGGCCCGAGTCGAGGATGGTGTTCCGCGCCGATTCCGGGTCCACCAGGACTGCTGTCACGGCCATATCCTCAGCAGCGTCAGTGGTCAGCAGGGCATCCACCTGGGCCTCGAAGCAGTCATCGCTGGCGGTGGCGTGCACGTTGCGGGCCACCACGTGGTTGTTCGACACGAAATTGCCTGTGCCTTCACGCAGCCTGACAGTGACCGGCGTCGCGCCTTCCGGACGGATGTGTTCCGAATTGATGATCTGTGAAAAGTGGTTGCCGATCACCGAGTTGTTGCTCCCGCTTACGCTGAGGACGCCGTGGAGGTCATCCAGCCCATTGTCGATCCCGAGGAACGGCGTCCAGGGCTCGTGGTCGCGGAGGAAATGGTTGGTGGCCACGAGATTCTCCGAGCTGTTCCGCTCCAGGACCACCATGCCCGGATAGAAGGAATGCAGCCGGTTGTTGGTGATACTGGAGCGCGTCACGCCGCTGAAATGGACGCTGCTGGCACCCCGGGGGAAGACGTTGTTCGCCGTCACCAGGAGTCCGCCATGGTTCTCCGCGTAGATCGAGTGGCCCTTGAATCCCGCTCCGATCAGGTTGTCCGTGATCTTCGAAGCCTGACCCCAGCCGCGCAATTCGATGCAGCTTCCGCACTCGGCAATGAAGTTGTTGTGGATGGAGAGGGCATCGGCGTTGTGGATGGTCAGGGCGTGTTCGAGGTAGATGAAGCCCATCTCGTTGACGCGGAAAGAGTCGTTGGCGCTGGCAACGTGGATCCCGGTCTTGCCGTTGACATAGGTATTCTCCGCCGGCAGGTCTGAGCCGTCCGGGGCAAAATGCAGCCCGTCGATGCAGAAGTTGGCGAACTCCACGGAACTGATCCGGGGGCTGCCCGCACGCTCAACACGGAAGGCGGCCCCGCTGGCCGGGTCCGAGCTGTCAGCAGCAGGAAGATCAACCAACACGCGGCTGCCACCGGGCCACAGCTCATGGAGATCGGGCCATTCGTCCTTGGGAACGTTGAACCTGATGCTGGAAGACGTGAAACCGTGGCCCGAGCCCTGGATCCTGAGGAAACTGATGTCGATCAGGACCTGCGTGCGCAGGCGGTAGTCGCCCGGCGGCAAGTAGATCACGGCACCGGGCTTGCCGCCGTCGTTCACGTCTGTGGCGTTCTGGCGTTCCTTGACGTCGGCGATGATGCTGTTGATGACCTCGCCGACATCCTTGGACGGGTCGCCGACGGGCCAGGTGGTCACGTCGTAGTAGTTGCTGCTGGACATGCTGTGTGGGTCCCCTTTCAGGTGATGAGGCGTTTAGGCAGTCTGGTGTTCGGGCAGTTCGGCCAGCAGCTCGTCCGACGTCGGCGGGTTGGCGCCCGCACGACGTACAGTGATGGCCGCGGCCTTGGTGGCCCTGCCGCCCAACGACTCCAAAACCCCCGGCGTGAGCCGGTCAACTCCGGTCTGGAGAAGCCCGTAGATCAAGGCGGACATGTAGGAGTCGCCTGCGCCGATGGTGTCAGCCACAGCGGACGTGACCGAGGGAACCAGGACCTGGGCGCCGCGGGTCGAGAGCATGGAGCCCTCCGAGCCCCTGGTCACCACCACGAGGCCCGTCCCGAGTTCCAGGATGCGCCGGGAAATGTCCTGGATGGATAAGGACGGGTAGAGCCACTGCGCGTCCTCATCACTGAGTTTGACCACGTCGGTGAGAGGAACGATGTCCTCGAAAGTGGCGGTTGCCTGGGCCTGGCTGCCCAGCAAAGCCGGCCGGACATTGGGATCGTAGGTGACGACGCAGCGCCGATGGACCTGTTCCAGCAGCGCGCGTACCGCTGCCGCCCCGGGCTCCAGGAACGTGGCAATCGACCCCGTGTGCAGGATCTTTGGCAGGGTGGTGGGGGTGATCCGGGGGAGCTCCCACTGGATGTCGAAGTCATAATGGGCCGAACCGTCCGAGGCCAGGGTGGCGGTTGCCGTAGCGGTTCGGACGCCTGGGCGGGCATCGGCCAAAAGTTCGACGCCGGCACTCGCCAGGTGCCGTTCGATGGCGGCCCTGTGGTGGTCGTCTCCGATCGAGGTCAACAAGGCGGTTGGCACGCCGAGGCGTCCGAGGCCGTAGGCCACGTTCGCGGGCGAGCCTCCGGGGTGCTCCACGGTTCCCCGCGGGGAGACGACGATGTCCACCAAGGCTTCACCAACAACCACCACTTCCGTTGCCGGGTTCGATGCCGGCCCTGTGAGGTTCTGCGGCTCTGGGATGATCTGCATGACGTACTCCTTAGGCGGTTTGGGAGACTGCGAGCTTGAGAACCGTGGCTGTGCCGCCCTCTGCGGTCAGCCAGTTCTCCTGGCTGGTGGCTTCGGGGAACACCAGATCCGTCAGGACCACTTTGCCGTCCTGGGCGAAGACTTCCACGGAGCACTGGTCCACCACAATAAGCAGCTTGAGGAGGCCGTCCTCCAGGGCAACAGGGGCGGATTCGACGGAGGCGAACTTTTCGTGGAAGGCGGTGTCTCCCGAACGGGTGCGGTCGAGAGTGAGTCGTCCACTGCCCGGGGTGTAGCTCAGGACAGCGCCTTGGCGTCCGTCGGAGCTGGCGAGCAGTCGCAGCCCAACACGCTCTGCGGTTCCAGGGAGGAACTCAGCTTCGATGACCTGGGCTGCACCCGGTACGGCGTCCGGCAAGCGGAGGGCTGATGCTCCCACCCCGATGGAGCCCGCGTGAAAGAGCTCCTCTTTCGGGTCCCCGAGGACCGGACGCTGGACCAGCCGGGCGGCCCCGTCCACCGTTTCAAGGCGCAGCTCGCGGGCAAGGGTCATCGACGAACGCCATGGTGCGGTGGGCAGCTGGTTGGCGTAGTCCCAGTTGTTCATCCAGCCGATGATGATGCGCCGGTCATCCGGGGCGTTGCTGAAGGAAACGGAGGCGTAGCAGTCGCGTCCCCAGTCCAGCCACAGGCTCTGTTGCAGTGCTTCCGCCCGGGCAGAACCCTCCGGCAGGGAGCTGATTCCGGAAGGCGCCGCGAGTGAGCCTGCATCCGGATCGAAACTGACGCCGTCGAACTCTCCCACAAAGTACTGTCCGCCCGAGCCCCCTGCGACAGCGCCCGGGTTCACATTGACGATCAGCACCCACTTGATGTTTTCGGGATCCCCGTCTGCAGCCAGGGGGAAGAGGTCCGGGCATTCCCATTCGCCGGCGTCGGCGTTGGCCGGGCCGAAGTCGCTGAGGAAGTCCCAGGTCTTGAGGTCGTCTGAACGGTAGAGGACCACCTTTTGCTGCTGGGCTTCGACGGCGACCATCACCCAAAAGGCCCCCTCGGCGCCTTCGTAGCGGAAGACTTTGGGATCGCGGAAGTGGGCTGAGTCCCGGGTGAGCACCGGATTCCTGCCGTACTTTTGCCAGGTCATTCCCGAATCGGAGCTGTACGCCAGGGATTGGGCCTGCGTGCCACCGTGTGGCCCTGCCTTGAATGCGCTGGTGTACACAGCCACCAGGGCCGGCGACTCCGTGGTTCCGAAACCGGAGGTGTTAGCGTGGTCCACCACCACGCTTCCGGAGAAGATGTCCTCTGTTTCATCCCCGGCAATGGCCACGGGATGTTCCGCCCAGCGCAGGAGGTCGCGGGAGGTGGCGTGACCCCAGGACATATTGCCCCAGACGTTGCCGAAGGGGTTGTTCTGGAAGAAAAGGTGGTAAAGACCGTCATGGAAAACCAGCCCGTTGGGATCGTTAAGCCAGGTGTCCCGTGCCGTGAAGTGGATGGCAGGCCGGAACCTGGGAGTGAGTGCCGGGGCTGTTTCCGGGCGTGCGGCGTCAAGGCTGCTGGACATGAAATGCGTTCCTTTTGGGACGTTTGAAGTGGTTTGTTGGGCTTTACCGGGGAGCCGCGACGGAATCGCGACGAACCAGCGGACAGCCCAGGACGGTGGGGTGGAGCGCCATCAAGGAAAGATCTTCTTTGCCCTCGATGGCATCAATAAGGTGATCCGTTGCCCAGGCCCCCATCTCGTAGTGGGGGAGGGCCACGGTGGTCAGGCCGGGGTAGAGGTTGGCTGCAATGAGCTCCTGGTCATCGAAGCCCACCACGGAAAGGTCGCCCGGAATGCTGAGCCCCAACTCGGCAGCGGCCCGGTAAGCGCCCATGGCCATCCGGTCGTTGTAGCAGAACAGTCCAGTGGGCCGGTCCTCGCGGGACAGGATCCGCTTGGCGGCCTCATAGCCGCCCTGCACTTCGGAGACCTCGGACTCGACAGGCGCCGCACCGCCGTCGAGCCCTGCCTCGGTCAGCATGGCCCGGAAGGCCTGCAGCCGCTGGCGGGTAGCGGGAACATCGTCGGTGTTGTTGATGAAGCCAACCTTGGTGTGGCCGGCGTCGAGAAGTGCCCCGACAGCAGCCCGGGCGCCGCCGTCTTCGTCCGGGACCACGGCCGTGATGTTCCCGGCGGTGGCAACAGAGTCCACCAGGACGGAAGGGACACTGCCCAGGTTGCCCGGAAGCTCAACGTTCCGGTGGTACATCGTGGCGTACAGGATGCCGTCAACCCTCCGCTCCAACAAGGCCTGGACGTCCGCTTGCCGGGATTCAAGACTGGCCGAGCCCGGGGTGTTGATGATCATGAGGTTGTAGCCCCGGGCCTTCGCGGCCTCGTCCGCGCCCAGAATGATCCGGCCAGCGTGGGGCGTGGTGGCGATTTCCTCGCTCACCAGTCCCAGCATGCCGGTTCTTTGCGTGCGCAGGGCTTGGGCCAGGCGGTTGGGACCGTAACCGAGCTGTTCGGCGGCCGAGCGGACCTTGTCCCTGGTTTCCTCGCTGATCCGGGCGTAGGAGACCTCGTTGAGAACGTGGGAAACGGTGGTGACGGACACGCCGGCGGCGACGGCAACGTCCTTGATACCGATGTTCTTGCTGCTCATGTGGGTCCCACGTCCTTATGGTTGGCGATGCCCCGGAGGGCTATCAGTAGGCTACTCGTTGATGGTGGTGCTGGGCCCTTGGTGGCGCTAGCCCTTCACGGCGCCCAGCGTCATGCCCGCTACGATCTTGCGCTGCAGCAGGAGCGTCAGCAGGATGACCGGGATCGAGTACACGGCCGCGAGGGCCGTCATGGATCCCCAGTCCAAGCCGAACTGGGTCTGGAAGTTCGCGATCACCACGGGAGTGGTCTGCGAACGGATGGCTGTCATGAGCAGAGCGAACAGGAACTCGTTCCACGATGCCAGGAAGGCAAAGATCGCGGTGACCGCGATTCCTCCGGAGACCACCGGGATCACTACCCGCCACAGGGCGCCCAGCCTGCTGCAGCCATCAACCGTTGCAGCTTCCTCCAGGTCGCGGGGGACGGATTCGAAGAAGCTGGACATCAGCCAAATGGAGAGCGGCAAGGAGATGGTGGTGTGCGCAATGGAGAGGGCAATCGGGGTATCGGCCAAGCCAACCGAGGCCATCATGGATGCCAGCGGGATGCCGATCGCCACCGGCGGCACCATCCGCGTGACCAGCGCGGCCATGATGAAGACCCGGCCACTCGGTGTCTTGTAACGCGTGATTCCGTAGGCTGCCGGGACCGCAAGAATCAGCGAAAGCAAGGTGCTGATGACGGCCGTTTGGATGCTGTTGATGAAGGACGCCACCACGCCGCTGCGGCCCAGGGCGTTGGTGTAGTTCTCCAACGTCCATTCCTTGGGCAGGATGGTGGGCGGAACGGCGATGGTGTCGATCGGGGTCTTGAACGAGGTGAACAGCAGGTACAGGAACGGGAACCCATAGAGAACCATGGCAACGGCCAGCAGGATCCACAGGATGGTCCGGGTGCTGCGGCGGCCCGCTTCGAGTCCTTCCCGGTTGACCCCCCGCCGCTTGCGCAGCGGCTGCGCTTCCGGGATGCCCGACGGCGGCTGGCTGGCCATGGTGGCGACGCTCGTGGTGCTCATCAGTTGTCCTTTCCTGGCCGCCAGATGGTGCCCACTGCAACGAAGGCAATGGCCAGCATTGCCAGAAGGTAGATCGTGCCCATGGCACTGGCCAGGCCGGGGTCGCCGAAGCGGATCATGGTCCGGTAGATCAGCAAGCTCATGGTTTCCGAGGCCGACTGGGGTCCGCCGTTGGTCTGGATAAGGATGGTGTCAAAGGCCCTCGCCGCATCGATTCCGCGGACCACCAGTGCTACGGCAATCACGGGACGAAGCAGGGGAAGGATGATCCGGAACAGGAGCGCCGGAGCCCGTGCACCGTCCAGGCGGGCGGCCTCGAGGAGGTCGCCGGGGATGTTCTGGAGCCCTGCGAACAGCACCAGGCACATGAACGAGGTGGTAAGCCAGATATCCGGGATGGCCACGGAGAACAACACGATGTTGGGGTCGGAGAGCCAGCCGATCTGGTTGGGGTCGGACAGGATGCCCGCCTGGTGGAGGAGCGTTCCGATCAGGCCGAAGTTGTCGATCATCAGGAACTTCCAAAGCAGGCCTGCCACGATCGGGGCGATCATCAGCGGGTAGAGGAAGACGGTCCGCCAGATCTGGGACTTTTTGCCGAGCGTAGTGAACAGCAAAGCCATGCCCAGGCCCAGGGCGAATTCGAGGGTCACCACCACCAGGGTGTAGGCGAACGTGCGCCATCCGGCGCTGGTGAAGGCCTCGGAGGTGAACGCGGTGACGTAGTTCTGGAACCCCACGAAGTCGCGGGGGCCGCCGGCAATGGGGGAGATCTTGAAGAAGCTGTCTGCCACCAGGCGGAAGAGCGGGTAGGCCACAAATACGGCCAGGAACAGTGCCGCGGGCGTCATCAAATAGAGGGCGAAGCGGCGATCGGAGATACGCACGGTATTTCTTTTCTGCTGGTTGGGACCGCGGCCGGCACTGTTTTTCGCGCGGTGCGCGTGCCGGTGCCGGCCGCGGAGTCTTACTTCAGGAGGTCCTGGATCTGCTTCTTGGCATCAGCCAGGAGGGCGGAGGTGTCGCCACCGGCCACGGCCTTCTGCAGCAACGGGATCAGGACGGTGTCAACGATCTGCTGCCACTTGGCGGTGGCGGGCCGGGTGGCCGTGGCCTGGCCGTTGAGGGTCTCGATCAGCGGCTTGAAGCTCTCGTAACCAGGCTGGTCCTGGTACTTCTGGAAGGCACTGATGCGGGAGGCCAAGCCAAGCTTGGATTCAATTCCCTTGTCGTTGTAGTCGTAGGCGCACTTGATGAACTTCTTGGCAGCGTCCGTGTTCTTGGTTGCCTTGGGAACGGACAGGTACCACGGTCCCGGAACGCCTGCGACGCCGGCGCTGCCGCCGATCATCGCTGCGGCTCCTACCTTTCCTGCCACCGGAGCATCGGCAGGAATCTGGCGGTAGGCGTGGGCCCAGAAGCGGGTCATGGCGGTCTTGCCCTGGTTGAACAGGTTCTGGGCTGCGGCCCAGTCAACCTGTGCAGCGCCACTCGGGGCGTCTTTGGCCAGGCTCACGTAGAAGTCCAGGGCTTCCTTGTGGGCGGCGTTGTCGATCACCACGTTGTTGTCCTTGTCCAGGACCATCGGTGAGCCGGCCTGGAGGACGTGGGCAAGCCATTCGGTTTCCACGGCGCCCTTGACGTCCGTGCCGTACATTCCGTCCCTGGTGAAGAAAGCGGAAATGTCCTGGTACTGCTTCCACGTTTTGGGGGCGGCGAGCTCGTAGCCGTACTTGGCCTGGAAATCGGCCTTGTTCTTGGCGTCCTCGAACAGGTCCTTGCGGTACAGGATGATCTCGGCGTTGGTCCAGGCCGGCATGCCGATGAAGTGGCCGTCCACGTTGGCTTCCTTCACCAGGGCCGGGAAGATGTCCTTCTTTGCCTCGTCGGTGAAGAGCTCGTCGATGGGCTGGACGGCGTCCTTGAAGCTGGGGAGCCATACGGAGTCCAGCGCCGCGACGTCGAAGGAGACGTTGCCGGAGGAGAATTCGCTGGAGAGTCGGTTGAACATGCCGTCGTAGGGGAGTTCGACGAAGTTCACGTCCACGCCGGCGTCCTTCTTGCACTGCTCGGCTACGCCGGTCAGTTCGGCGTGGCCGCCGGCTTCGACCAGGACGTTGATGGAGCTGGAGCCGCCTGAACCGCCTGAGGAGGGTGCGGGACCGCCGGCGCCACAACCGGTGGCAACGAGTGCGACGGCGGTGCACAGCCCGCCGAGGGTGACGAGCTTGGAGATGGTGTTTCGAGTGGACATCTCTGTCGACTCACTTTCTCTTGAACGGAAATTGCAGAGAGATGGGGATGACACGTCTTTGGCTTGAAAAATCGTTTTGCCAAAACGACTTGGCAACGACATTAGGGCCGGGTGGTCGGGCGTGTCAACTGTTTCCCTCGAAACTTTTCGGACTCTTGACGCTTGGGATTGGATGCCCATAAAGTGATCCGCGCCACTCGACAAATCGTTTTGGCATATTTTGGCTGATTTGGCAAGTTTTTGGCAAGGCCCTGGTTGCTTGGCCGCACCCGTTTGCGCCGATGGCACCCGTACCCCGGGGTGCGCCGGGCGGGAACGGGTGCGTCCCATCCCACGAAGGGGTGCGCCGGGCGGGAACGGGTGCGTCGCGCGTTCCATCGTCCTTGGACACGTCCACCATGGCCGATCAAGCAACAACCAAAGCAGTCACCGAGTTCGAAGGAGAACCATGGACCCATCCCTGCCCCTGAGCCGGAGGAGCATCCTCCGGTTGATTCCCGCGGCGGCAGTTGCGGCCACCGCCGTCGTGCTGTCCGCGAAGGAAGCCTTGGCGAAAGAACCAACCCAGCAGGCAGTCGCCCCAGAGACCCCGACAACCACGGGTCACCGCGCAATCATCGGCATGCTCTAGCGCCACGCCAGCACTACCCAGCACCAAGCAAGGCCACTCAAGCAGTACCCCCAACGATGTGAGGAGAACACGCTGTGACCACTGTCTACGACGTCACCACCTGGACTGTCCCCGGAAACCCATCCGCCACGCCCTACAACGACATCGGGCTCATCATCAACAGCATCATTGCCGATGTGAAATCACAGCAGACCAACCAGGCATCCAAACCGGGGGCCGTTGTCTACATCCCGCCGGGAGACTACTCACTCAAGACCCGGGTCAATGTTGACGTCAGCTTTCTGACCATCCGTGGATCCGGGCACGGCTTCACATCCAGCAGCATCCGCTACAACGCCGGCAATACTTCCAGCTGGCATGAAATCAATCCCGGGGGTAGCCGGATCCGGGTGGAAAACACAGACGGAAACACCGACGCCTTCAGGGTTTACCGCACCGGCGACCCACGCCTGAGCTCCATCGTGTTCCAGAATTTCTGCCTGGACGGGGTGTCCTTCAACTCCAACCAGAACTCCTACGTCAACGGCAAGACAGGCATCCGCTTCGATTCCGCGAACGACTCCTGCCGGGTGGAAGGCATGGGCATGGTCTACCTGGAACACGGCCTGGTGGTCCGGGACACCGACGCCCTGAGTGTGAGCGGCAACTTCCTGGCCGAGTGCGGAAGCTGCGTGGAACTCACCGGTTCCGGGCAGGCCTCCAAAGTCACAGACAACCTGATCGGTGCAGGCTACGTTGGATTCTCCATCTACGCGGAGGGCCACATGGGCTTGTTGGTCAGCGCCAACAACGTCTTCCCCCGGGGCAAGAGCAGTGTGCACTTCAAGAACTGCACCCGCTCCACCATCACCAGCAACCGGTTCCACGCGTTCTACCCCGGCATGTTCAACTTCGAGGGAAGCTGCACGGAAAACCTGGTGGGAGCCAACCACTTCCTGAGGCAAATGGAACCCTTCGATCCCCTCAAGCCCTACAACAATGGCTTGGATGACCTGTTCGGCCTGGTCCATCTGGCAGGCAGTGGGAACACAGTGACCGGCAACCACTTCAGCTACGACGTGCCCTCGGGTTCAGTGACCCCGTCTGGCCAGAAACCCACCATCATCCTGGTGGCCTCCGGTGCCAACAACTACATTGCCGCGAACAACACCATCTCCTCGGTGGCTGCGAACACGGTGGTGCTGGACGGTTCAACCACCGGCACCAAGGTGCTGGACAGCGGTGGTGCCGGCGAATTTGTGCACTACACCAGCTCCTACTCGTTCCGGGCAACCCCTTAGCGCCGGGCCGAGCAGGAAGGTCTGTCAATGATGACAAGACGCACCAAACCGCCGATGGTCGCCTCGGTGATTGCCGCCGTCGTGGTTTCACTGTCCCTCGTGGCGACAACAGCTCCGGCGCACGCCACCGATCCTGACCCCGCAACCCAGCAGTACCGTCCTTCTGTGCACTACACCCCGTTGAAGAACTGGATGAACGATCCCAACGGGCTGGTCTACAACAACGGCACGTACCACATGTACTACCAGTACAACCCTTACGGGACGACGTGGGGAAACATGAGCTGGGGCCACGCGACCTCCACGGATCTGCTGCATTGGTCCGAACAGCCGTTGGCCATCCCACAGACCGTCAACGGCAGCGGACAGGCCACGGAGGACATCTTCTCCGGTTCCATCGTGGTGGATTCGCAGAACACCAGTGGCTTTGGAACGCTTCAAAACCCGCCGATGGTGGCCGTTTACACCAGCAATTTCACCGGCAACCATCCCCTCTATCCGGGGAAGCAGGCCCAATCCCTGGCTTACAGCACGGACAACGGGCAGACGTGGACCAAATACTCCGGAAATCCCGTGCTTAGCAGGAACACCACGGACTTCCGGGACCCCAAAGTGTTCTGGTACCAGGGCCCTGCCGGTTCCTACTGGGTCATGTCGGCCGTGGAAGCCAATGAGCACAGGGTCCTGTTTTACAAGAGCAGCGACTTGAAGAGCTGGACTTACCTGGACGACTTCAAGCCGGCCAATGCCACCGGCGGGCAGTGGGAATGCCCGGACCTTTTCCCCTTGGCGGTGGACGGCAACACCAACAACACCAAATGGGTCCTGGTGGTGAACATCAACCCGGGATCAGTGGCCGGCGGCAGTGGAGGCCAATACTTCGTCGGAAGTTTTAACGGCACCACCTTTACCTCCGAAACCACCGATCCGGTCGACGTTGCTCCGCCGGGGACCTTGATTGCCGGGTTCAATGGCGGTAGTTACAGCGGCTGGAATGTCGGGAATGACCCGGCCAACCCTTCAGGTCCATGGGGCAGCAGCCCTGCTTCCGGAACGCTGGCGGGTCAGCAAACTGTGACCGGGTCCATCGGTGCCGGGCTCGTGAACGGGTTCAACGGCGGAGATGTCCCCACAGGCACCTTGGAGTCGGCGCCCTTCACCGTTACCAAGGACTACGTCAACTTCCTGGCGGGCGGCGGAAACCACCCGCGGCAACCGGGGGAGCAGATTGGCAACACCCCGCCGCCGGGCTACCTCCTGTTCGACGGCTTCGATTATCCGGGAACACTCAGCGCTGCCGGCTGGCAGCTGACCGGTGACTTCGAGGCAGCCAGGAACCCGTCGTCGGCGGGTGGTGAGTACGCCATAGGAAAGCGCATCAACACCTTCGAAGGCGGACCCAACGCCGATAACAACACTGGAACCATCACCTCACCCGAGTTCTATCTGACCAACACCAATATCGGGTTCCTCCTGGGTGGTGGCAACCGGACGGACGGCACACTCCAGGTGGAACTGTTGGTGGGCGGCGTTCCCGTCCGGAGCACCACAGGCAGCAACTCCGGCGATCTGAACTGGAAGAACTGGGATGTCTCCCAGTATTACGGCCAGATCGCACGGATCCGGATCGTGGACAACGCCACCGGACCTTGGGGTCACCTGACACTGGACAACATGGTTCTGGGCTCACAACCGGCGCAGCCGCGAAGCAGCGAGACCACGGTGAACCTGATGGTCAACGGGCAAGCCGTCCGCACCACCACCGGCTCCGATTCCGAGCACCTGGACTGGAAGGCCTGGGACGTCAGTGCCTACAAGGGAAGCCAGGCGACCATCCGGATCGTAGACAACAACCGCGGCGGGTGGGGTCACATCCTGGCGGACGAGTTCGTGGCTTCCGACATCACCCGCTTGGAACAGCACGACTGGCTGGACTGGGGAAGGGACTACTACGCGGCCGTCTCGTTCAACAACGTCCCGAACGGCAAGCGGATCATGCTCGGCTGGATGAACAACTGGGACTACGGGCAGTCCACACCCACCAGCACCTGGCGGGGTTCCATGGCCCTGCCCCGCGAAGTCCAGCTCACACAGACCAGCCAGGGTCCCAGGCTCACCCAGAAAGCTGTCCAGCAGGTGGATAGCCTGAAGAACACAGGGGCTGCCTACACGGCTCCCGCCCAGGACATCGCGTCGGGAACCAGCAGTCTTCCCATTTCCGGGGACGTGCTGCAGATCGATGCGCAGTTCTCTCCGGGAACGGCTACGGCGTTCGGGCTGAAGGTCCTGGGCGACGGCACGGAGGCTACCACGATTGGCTACACAACAGCCTCGGGGCGGGCATTCATTGACAGGACCGCCTCGGGAAACGAGGGCTTCCACCCTGCCTTCGCGTCTCTGGACGACGCGCCGGTCCAGCTCATCAATGGCAAGCTCACCCTGCGGATCTATGTGGACAAGGCCTCCGTGGAGGTGTTTGCCCAGGATGGCCTGACGACGCTCACGGATCAGGTCTTCCCTTCGGCAGGCGCCACCTCCCTGTCCCTCTTCTCGGAAGGAGGGACCGCCCGGCTCGAAAGCCTCACCGTCACGCCGCTCAACAAGGCGATGTGGTAGCCGGTGATTAAGTACGACGGCGGCCGGTCGCCAAGGTGACCAGCCGCCGTCGTGCGTGTGAGTTTTTGTACAGCTAATGCCCTTAAGAACGCGTCTTAAGGGCATTAGCTGTACGAAAACTCTCCTAGTCGGCTTTGACGGCGAGGACCGGGCAGTCCGCCTCCAGAAGGATGCGCTGGGACACGCTGCCCATGATGAGTTTGCCCACCGGGCTGCGGCGCCGGAGGCCGATGACGATCAGCGCGGCGTCGTGCTCCTCAGCGGCGTCAAGTACTTCCGCCGCTGCGTCATGGCCGCGAATGGGCTGCTTGATGACGTGCTGGACGCCGTGCCCGGCCAGCCGGTCCTCGATGCTCTGGATCTCCGGCTCCTGCGCGAAACGGTTGTCCACCAGGGCGTCACCCTTGGACGAGTTGATGACCAGCAGGGTGTCGTTGCTCTTCTTGGCCTCGGCGATCGCCTGCGTCAACGCAGCCTCGCCCTCTGGTGTGGGGACGTATCCCACCACGATGGTCATGGTTTCTCCTGTTCGATGTGGCTTGTGCTTAGTCGCTGTAGTCGGCTGCGCCGGAATTTGCCGGGAGCAGAGGGGCTTTCGCCGGACGGTTCCGCCGGATGAGCTTGAACACCAGCGGCCAGGCCAGGATGATGCCGATGATGACATAAATCCCGACGGCGATCGGCTCGCTGAAGAGCCCTGCCGGGTCGCCGGCGCTGAGCTGGAGGGTCTTGCGGAGCTGGCCTTCCAGACGCGGACCCAGGATGACGCCGAGGATGAGCGGCAGTACGGGGAGCCCGAACCGGCGCATCATGAAGCCCAACGCGCCCAGGACCAGCAGGATCACCAGATCGAATGCCTGGAGGTTCACCGAGTAGGCACCCAAGGTGGCAAAGAACAGGATGCCTGCGTACAGGTACGGGCGGGGCAGCTGCAGCAGTTTGGCCCACAACGGCGCCAGGGGCAGGTTGATGAGAAGGAGCAGCAGGTTACCGATGAACAAGCTCGCGATCAAGGCCCACACCAGGGGTCCCTGGCTCGAGAAGAGTTGTGGACCCGGCTGGATGCCGTAGGACGTGAACGCCGCGAGCATCACCGCGGCTGTGGCGTTGGTGGGCAGGCCGAGTGCCAGCATGGGGGTGAGGGTACCGGCGGCCGCAGCGTTGTTCGCAGCTTCCGGACCCGCGACACCTTCGATGGCTCCGTGGCCGAACTCCTCAGGATGTTTGCTGAGCCGCTTCTCAGTGACGTAACTCAGGAACGTGGGGATCTCAGCGCCACCGGCGGGCAGGGCGCCGAACGGGAAACCGAAAACGGTGCCGCGAAGCCAAGGCTTCCAGGAACGCTGCCAGTCCTTCTTGCCCATCCAGGGACGGCCGACCGGAATGATGTGCAGCGGGGTGCGGCGCAGGTGGGCAGCCACCCAAAGGGCTTCTCCCACAGCGAAGATGGCAACTGCCACCACCACGATGTCCAGGCCGTCGGACAGCAGCGGCTGGCCGAAAGTGAGGCGGCTCTGTCCCGTGACGGAGTCCAGGCCCACCAAACCGATCGCCAGTCCCAGCCCGAGGGAGGCGAAGCCGCGCAGCCGCGAGGATCCCAACACCGCAGTGACGGCAAGCAGGGCAAGCAACATGATGGCGAAGTAGCTCGGAGAGCCCAGGCTGACCGCGAACTTCACAACAATCGGCGCACAGACCGCGAGGAGGGTAGTGCCGATGGTGCCCGCGACGAACGAGCCGATGGCCGCCGTCGCAAGCGCTTGGGCGGCGCGTCCCGCCTTGGCCATCTTGTTGCCTTCGATGGCCGTCACCACCGACGACGATTCACCGGGGGTGTTCAACAGGATGGACGTGGTGGAGCCGCCGTACATGCCGCCGTAGTAGATACCGGCGAACATGATGAACGCGCTGGTCGGTTCAAGGGCATAGGTGACGGGGAGGAGCAGTGCCACGGTCATGGCCGGGCCCAGTCCGGGGAGGACACCGACGGCGGTGCCCAGGATGACGCCGATCATGGCGTACATCAGGTTCATGGGAGTCAGGGCGGTGGAGAAACCGTCCATCAGGGAGGACCAGACGTCCATCAGAGGATTCCTTCCAGGAGTCCGGCCGGCAGCGCAATGCCGAGGCCGAGGTAGAAGCCGTAGAAGGTCAGCAGTGAAAGGGCCACGGAGATGAGCCCGTCACGGATGTAGCGGCGGCTCCCAAGAGCCAGGACGCTGCCCCAGAAAAGCACTGTGCCGGAGATGACCCAACCGGCCCAGTCGATGAGCAGGATATTGAGGATGAATGCTCCCGCGAGCGGCAGCACTGTCTTCCAGTCCGCAGGGTGGGCGAGGTCAACATCCTCGCCGCCTTCGGCTTCACCCCTGCCGCCACGGAGGACGTTGATGGCCAGCAGGATGGCGCAGACCACCAGCAGACCGGCAACGATGAAGGGGACAGTCTTTGGACCCACCGGGTCCGATTTCGAATACGGGGTTACCAGGCCGTTGGCATCCAGGAAGACAAGGACCCCGACCACGCCGAGCAGGAGGGCGACCCCCAGCTCGGCGCGGCCTTTCAAGCCTGTTGCTGGAGAGCTCACGCCAACCCGAGCTTGGTGAGGACATCAGCTACCCGCTTGTCCTGGTCGGTCAGGAAGGTCTTGAACTCATCACCGGTGACAAAAGCATCCGTCCAGCTGTGGGTCTTCAGCGCTTGCTTCCAGCCTTCAGAAGCGTGCATCTTCTCCAGTGCGGCGATCAGCGACTTCTTGTCGGCGTCGCTGATGCCCGGAGGGGCCACGATGCCGCGCCAGTTGCTGAACACGAGGTCGATGTTCGATTCCTTGAGCGTCGGGGCATCCACGCCGTCAAGCCGCTTCTCGCCACTGGTGGCCAGGACGCGGACTTCTCCGGACTTGATCTGCTCCAGGTCCTCACCGGCACCGGAGGCGGCAAAGCCCAGCTTGTTGCCGAGGATGGCGGGAAGGAGATCGCCGCCGCCGTCGTAGGAGACAAAGTTGACCTTGGTGGCGTCAATGCCGACAGCGCCGGCAAGCTGCATTGGCAGGAGGTGGTCAGGTCCGCCGGGGGAGGAGCCGCCACCTACGGAGATGGACGCCGGGTTGGCCTTCCAGGCTTTCACGAGGTCGTCGATGGTCTTATAGGGGGAGTCCTTGCTGACCATGATGGCGCCGGGCTCTTCAATCAGCTTCGCCAAGGGAGTGGTGTCCGTCAGCTTCGACTGGGATTTGTTCGTGTAGCTGGCACCGACGACGCCCAGGCCCATCAGCATGGTGAGGTCGCCGTTGCCCTTTTCGTTCACCACGCGCGCCAGGCCAACGGTTCCGCCTGCGCCTGCGAGGTTGAAGACCTCGGTGTTGTTGGCGATCTTCTCGTCGTCGAGGACCTTGGCCGCTGCCCGGGCGGTGGTGTCGTAGCCGCCGCCGGGGGTGTTCGGAACCATGATCTGGAGGCCGGTGACGGGTCCGGCGGCAGCGCCGGAGCTTTCAGAACCAGTGGAGCTCTTGCCCGTGGCACCGCAACCGGTGGCCATCAGGGCGAGGCCGGCGGCGACGGCGGCGACTCGCAATGCGCGGATCTGGCGCATGGTGTTCCTCTTCTCAGTGTTGAATTCTGTGCAGGGCGATCAACGTTGTGCCCCGTGCATTGATGCTAGGGGTGGCCGTGACGGCGATCACTCTTGTGTTCGCAGTGATCTTTAAGTTCATTGCGTTCACGGTCGTGGAAGGTCCCCTGCGGCTCTGGGGTATAGTTCCGGTACGCCACGCGGAGCGCCCCCAACATGCTCCACTCTCTGGCACCACCAAAGGAATTTTCAGTGACTCGAAGAAGAGGAATGTCCCTTGCCGGGCAGTACCTTGTGCTGCAGTTGCTGATTGTCCTGGCCGTTTTGGTGGCGGTGGTGGCCATCTCCCTGGCACAGTCTGCCGCGGCTTTTGAACGAACCGAGGGCCGCCGGGCACTGTCCGCTGCCGAGGCCCTGGGCAACAACCCCACCGTGAGGGCTTTGCTCCCTACTGCCGAACCACGCGGAGGTTCGGCGCTCCCGGCCGTCGCTGAATCCGTCAGGACGGTCTCTGGTTCAGCCCACGTGGCCCTCGCCAAACTGGACGGCACCGTCATCACGGCCTCGGACCCTGGCTTGATCGGCCGGCCCTTGCCCTTGGGCGAGAGCAGGGTGATGGAGAGGCGGGCCTGGACCGGGGTCCTCCACGGCAACACCGGGGCCGTTCTCTCTGCCCATGTGCCGGTGATCGACGATTCCGGGGAAATGATCGGGATTGCCTCCATCAGCCGCAACTACCCCTCCACCCTGGAAAGGCTCGGCGACGCTGTCCCCAATCTCCTGACCTACCTTGGCGTGGCCAGTGTCCTCGGTGTGGCTGGCTCTCTTCTGCTGTCCCGACGCGTCAAACGGCAGACCCTCGGCATGGAGCCACGGGAAATCACGGGACTGGTGGAAAACCGGGAAGCCATGCTGCAAGGCCTGAAGGAAGGCGTGGTGGCGCTGGATCCGCACGAACGGATTACCGTGGCGAACCAGAGCGCCCGCCAACTGCTTGGATTACCCGATGATTGCGTGGGCAAGAAGCTCCGTTCCCTTCCTGTGGATCCGGCGTTGAAAGTGGTGCTGACCCGTGAGCAGTCGGACCCCGACCAGTTGGTGCTGGTGGGGGAACGGCTGGTGGTGATGAACCGCGTGGCCCTCCGTTCGCATGGGCGCGACATTGGATCGGTGACTACCCTGAGGGACCGCACCGAGTTGTCGTCCCTTGAGAGCGAACTCGGCGCCACCCGCACGGTCACGGACACCCTCCGGGCGCAGGCCCACGAGTTCGCCAACCAGCTCCACGTCATCTCCGGCCTGATCCAGATCGGCGAGTACGATTCCGTGGTGCAGTTCGTCAACGGCGCCACCGTGGAACGCACCCGGCTCAACGATGACGTGACCCGCCGGATTGAGGACCCGGCGCTCGCCGCCCTGTTGATCGCGAAGGCCAGCCTGGCCACGGAGCGCGGCGTGGAGCTGAAGCTGGATCCGCAGTCCGCGCTTCCGCGCGTCAAGGACGAACTTTCGCGGGACATCACCACCGTGGTGGGCAACCTGGTGGATAACGCGTTCGACGCCGTCACTGGCCTTCCCGGGGCATCGGTCAGTGTGCTGGTGGTGGACTCGCCAGACGACGTGGTGGTGACTGTCCAGGACAACGGACCCGGAGTGCCTTCCGGTTCTGCCGAGAACATCTTCCAGCAGGGGTACTCCACCAAGGAGCCGGGGCCAGGTGATGCGAGGGGTTTCGGTCTGGCTTTGTCGCGGGTTATCTGCCGGCGCAGCGGCGGCGACCTGACCGTGGCAAACGATTCCGGCGCGGTGTTCACCGCGCGATTCAGCAAGCACGATCCTGGTGCGAGTAAAGGAGCGATACGACCGTGATCAAGGTCCTGATTGTCGATGACGACTTCATGGTGGCCAAAGTTCATGCCGGATTCATCCAGCGGAGTCCCGGCTTTGGGGTGGTGGGCGTAGCTCATACAGGTGCCCAGGCGTTGGCGGAAACTGAGCGGCTGCAGCCCGATCTTGTCCTTTTGGATATCCATCTTCCGGACATCAACGGATTGGACCTGATGCATCAGCTGCGCGACGTCGCCCCGGACCTGGACGTGTTGGTGATCAGTGCTGCCCGCGAGGTGGAGACGGTGCGCAAAGCCCTTCGCGGCGGGATTGTCCATTACCTGATCAAGCCGTTCTCCCAGTCCGATCTCCAGGAACGGCTGGAGCACTATCTCAGTGCCTACCAGGGGTTGGATGCCTCGAAACGCCAGGCCGAGCAGTCCGACGTCAACAGGGTTTTCGGGCTCAGTGTGTCCGAGCGTTCGCTGCCCAAAGGATGCAGTGTGGAGACGCTGGAGCTCGTTGAGTCCGCTTTGAAATCGGCGCCGGGTGACCTATCCGCAGCGGAGGTTGCCGAGCAGTTGGGCACGTCCCGGGTCAGTGCCCGCCGCTACCTTGAGTACCTCCATGACGAAGGTGCGCTGGACGTGAGACTCAAGTACGGCGTCGGGCGTCCTGAGAGGCGGTACGTGCTGAAGGGGCGGTGATCGCGCGGGCCAGACCCAGCTCCGTTTTGACTTCATCCCAAGGAACAGCGGTTGCGCCGGACTCTGTCATTTCGGCACGTGCAGCGTTTGCCGCGCGGAGGTCGTCGAGGTCTTCCGCATCGATCAGGGCTGGCATCCGAACACTGGTTGAAAGGGTTGATTGCTGCGCGGGCGTGAAGGTTCTTGTGGCCTGAGTCATCGAAATTCCTTTCTGTTCCTTAGTGCGCGCCGACAGACGATCATGACGGCGCCTCTAGGTACGGAGTTGGTAGCATGCTTCCGTGGCGATTAATCTGAGTGTCCCCGAAGACCCGGATCGCCGACTGGAAACGTTGGCCGCGGAGGAACACACGTCCAAATCTGCCCTTTCGTTGCAGCGGGCAGAACTGGTGCTGCGGCGACATGCGCGTCGACGCGAAATCAGTGAAGGCCTCGATTTCGTGATGAGCCACGATGCTGAGCTGCTGACTCGGCTCGAGGACGCGTGACAGCATAGCTCGATATTGAAGACGCCCTTCAGGTGGTTGATCGCTACGGCTTCCATGTCCGCGACGTTTGTCTGTTGGCCTCCGCGCTGACGGGAACAAGAGGACTGCGTGGGCACCATTGAACTGCGGGATTCATTGGCCGACATCACTCGGCAATTGGTGCCGCGCCCTTAAACCCCCACCGTCTTCAGGTAGTTCCGGATCCCGTCCACCACCAACTGATGGTCCTCATCAGAGCTCAGACCGGACACCGTCACAGCCCCGATCACCCCTGCACCGCGCACACGGAGAGGGAAGGAACCACCCGCCAACGTGTAGTCCTCGTGCGCCAGCCAGCCGCCGCCGACTGGACTGTGACCGCGGGCAGCAAATTCCTCGGAGAGCAACGCAGTACTGTGTTCAAAACGCAGCACAGAAGCGGATTTACGGCGGATCCACTCTTCCTGGTCGGACGTAGCGCCGGGCAGGACGCAGCGGAAGAGCACGATGTTGTGGCGGCGGATGTCGATCGCTACCCCGAACCCGGAAGCGATGGCGTGGTTGGCGATCAGGGAACCGAGCCGCCAGGCATCGTGGTGGTCGAAGCTCGCGAAAACCAGCTCTTCCTCCTGCTGCCGGAGTTCGTTGAGCCGCGGTGAATCAGTCATTGTCGTCTCCCTCCCCGACAGCGTCAGCTTCGTAGCGGAGCCCGATCTGCCGCCGGATTTCGTCCATGGCTGCCATGATGGCCACGCTCTCGCCCGGGGGCAAGATCGTTCCGGCAGCGGAACCCTCCCTGACCAGGCGTTCAACTTCGGCAGCCTGGTACTGCATTCCGCGGCCGTCCACCGGCTGGTCGTACCGCTCCACGACGCTGCCATCCACGGCGTGAACCGTGAACGGAACGGGGTTGTACCAAGTGTGCTCGACGTCGATCCACCCCTCGGTGCCGATGACCAACGCGCGGTTGGCGCTGGCTGCGTCAAGTTCGCAGTCCACCAAAGCCTGCGCACCGCCGTCGTAATCGAAGATCGCCGCCGTTTGGCGGTCAACTCCGGTAGCAGTCATCGACGCGCTGGCGCGGATGGCAGACGGTGCGCCCAGGATGTCGAACGCGAAGGAGATGGGGTAGATGCCCAGGTCCAGCAGCGCACCGCCTCCCAGCGCGGGATCGTTGAGGCGATGGGCGGGATCCTTGGGCAGGCTCTGGTTGTGGCTGGCGATGACTTTCCGGACCTCGCCAACGGTCCCGGCGGCGATGATCTCGCGGATCCGGACCATGTGGGGAAGGAAGCGCGTCCACATGGCCTCCAGCGCGACGAGCCCCTTGGACGCAGCGAGCTGAACGATTTCCTGTGCTTCGCGGGCGTTCATGGTGAACGACTTCTCCACCAGAACGTGCTTGCCCGCGTTCAGTGCCAGCAGGGCGTTGGCATGGTGCATGGGGTGCGGCGTGGCGATGTAGACCACGTCCACCAAGGGGTCAGCCACCAGGTCTTCATAGCTGCCGTGCGCGGTGGCTACCGCATGCTCTTCCGCGAAGGCCCGGCTGGTATCCAGCGACCGCGAACCGACGGCCTGCACGGTGAAGCCGTTGTCCTTCAAGTCCTGCGTTTGAAGTCCGGCGATGAATCCGGTGCCGAGGATCCCCCAGCGGATGGTGCCGTCGGAAGTGCCATTGCTAAGCGTCACGTGGTTGGTCCTTTGCTGGGTCAGTAAGCGGGTACGCCACAAACGCAAAGCACGCGGAATCCGGCGACCAGCTGTTGACGTTGAGGGTACCTTGACCACCGGAAAGTGGCCACGTCCTGAGCGGGGCGGCCCAGTTTTCGGTCGAAACAAGCACGACGTCGACAGGCAAGTCAGCGGGGTGGCCTACCGTGCCGCGGGGGAACCGGAGGTAGCTGGCATAGCGGCCATCCGGGGAAAGATGCGGGAACCAGTCAACGGATTCGGACTGGAGCAGCTGCTCGAAGCCGCTGCCGTCCGGGCGCACACGGGCGAGTTGTGCGTGGCCTTTGGCCGTGCCGAAGGATTCGGTGTTCAGGTACAGCCATGCACCGTCAGCCGAGTACTCCGGCCCGTCGCAGTGTCCCGGGCCGACGTCGATGCCGGCGGCAGCACCGCCGTCGGACGCCATGACCATGAGGCGACCTGGCTGCGAAAAGTCGCCTGCTTCGATGCCCACGTAGGCAAGTTCCGTGCCGTCCGGGCTCACGCCGTGGAGGAAGTGGAAGCAGCCGTCGTCCTTGGTGATGCGCTCAGCTCTGCCGCCCGCCAAGGGGGCACGGTAGATGTGGCCGTCGTTGGCGGAGAGGAAGATGCCTTCGCCGTCGGGAGCCAGGACGTGGTCATTGTTGAGGTCGGGGAGGCCCGCGAGGGGAATCTCGGAGAGCTGCGCGGAGTCCACGTCCAGCTTCCAGAGCTTCCCGTCTCCGTTCAGGATCAGGGACTGACCGTCACGGGTCCAGTTGGCGGCTTCGAGGAGGATATCCCCGGTGCTGTAAAGGAGTTCGCTGCGGCTGGAGACCGACGCGATCCGCACCTCGCAACGCTGGCCTGGTTGAAGTGTGCGGATCACGCTTGGCTCCTTGCCGCATGTGATGGGAGTTTTTGTACAGATAACGCCCTAAAGAAGGCTTCTAAAGGGCGTTATCTGTACAAAAACTCCGGAGGGGGAGGGGAGGGGTTAGTCCTGGCTGAAGGCGGCGTCGAAGCTGGTTTGCGACGCCGGGAAGTCGAACTTCTTCAGCGCGGCCAGGGCTTCGGGGGCGCCGTGGAGGCGGTCCATGCCGGCGTCTTCCCACTCGATGCTGATGGGGCCGTCGTAGCCGATCGCGGTGAGGGCGCGGAAGGAGGATTCCCACGGCACGTCGCCCCGTCCGGCGGAGACGAAGTCCCAGCCACGGCGTGGATCGCCCCAGGGCAGGTGCGAGCCCATGACGGTGTTCCGGCCGGTCGGGCGGAGCTTGGTGTCCTTGCAGTCGACGTGGTAAATCCGGTCCTTGAAGTCCCAGATGAAGGAAACGGGATCGATGCCCTGCCACATGAAGTGGGACGGGTCCCAGTTCAGGCCGAACGCTTCACGGTGCCCGATGGCTTCGAGGGTCCGGACGGTGGTCCAGTAGTCGTAGGCGATCTCGGATGGGTGGACTTCGTGGGCAAACTTCACGCCGCATTCGTCGAAGACGTCCAGGATGGGGTTCCAGCGGTCGGCGAAGTCCTGGTATCCGGCCTCGATGACCTTCTCGGGGACGGGCGGGAACATGGCCACGTACTGCCAGATGGAGGAGCCGGTGAATCCGACCACGGTGTCCACGCCGAGCGCCTTGGCGAGGCGGGCGGTGTGCTTCATTTCCTCGGCGGCGCGTTGGCGGACGCCTTCGGGTTCCCCGTCGCCCCACACACGCGAGCCGACGATGGCCTCGTGGCGGAAGTCGATGGGGTCATCGCAGACGGCCTGGCCCTTGAGGTGGTTGGAGATCGCCCAGACTTTGAGGTTGTACTTCTCCAGCAGTTCGAGCTTGGATTCGACGTAGCCGGGTTCGTCCCAGCGCCAGGCGTCCAGGTGGTCTCCGGAGACGGCGATTTCCAGGCCGTCGTAGCCCCAGCCCGAGGCAAGCTTGGCGACTTCCTCAAGGGGGAGGTCGGCCCACTGGCCGGTGAACAGGGTGTACGGGCGGGGCATGGTCAGGCTCCTTCGGTAGGGGTGTTGATTGGTTTGGGGGACAGCTGGATCAGTGAGCTTTTGGCGGCCGCTGACTCTTCGACGGCGGCCAGGATGTGCTGGACGTTCAGGCCCTCCTCGAACGACGGCGACGGCTGGCTTCCGTCGCGGATGGCGGTCAGGAAGTCCCGGATCTGGTGCGTGAAGGTGTGTTCCCAGCCGATGATGTGCCCTTGCGGCCACCATGCTTCAAGGTACGGGTGCTCAGGCTCATTGACCAGGATCCGCCGGAAGCCCTGCTCCCGGACAGGGACTGTCGCATCAAGGAATCCGAGTTCGTTCAACGCCTCGAGGTCGAAAAGGATAGTGCCCTTGTCGCCGTAGATTTCGAGGGTGAGGGAGTTCTTCCGGCCAGTGGCCACACGGCTGACTTCCACCGAGGCGATTGCCCCGGAGGCGAGGGTCAGCGTGGCCCAGGCGGCGTCGTCGACCGTTACTTCTTCCAGTCCTGCCTCTCCGGGGCGGTGGTCGACGAAGGTCTGCAGGCGGCCGGAGACTTCCGTGACGGCATCGCCCAGCAGATAAAGGACCTGGTCGATGGCGTGCGAAGCGATGTCGCCGAGAGCGCCCGAGCCGGCGGTTTCCTTTCGCAGCCGCCAGGTCATGGGGGATTCGGCGTCGGAGAGCCAGTCCTGCAGGTAGGCGGCCCGGATATGGCGGACAGTGCCGAGGCGGCCCTCCGCGATCAACTCGCGGGCCAGGGCGAGGGCGGGGACGCGGCGGTAATTGAAGCCGATCATGGATTGAACGCCACGTTTGCGGGCTTTGGCAGCGGCGGCGGTCATGAGTTCGGCTTCGCCCAGCGTGTTGGCCAGCGGCTTCTCCACCAGCACATGCTTGCCGGCCTCAAGGGCGGCGATGGCTATCTCGGCGTGCATCCAGCCCGGCGCGCAGATATCGATGATGTCGATGTCGTCGCGCTCGATGACTTCACGCCAGTCGGTAGCCGATTCGGCCCAACCGTACTTGGCTGCGGCCTCCGCCACCTGGGTGGCGTCCCGGCCCACGAGCACTTTCTGCTCGAAGGCCGGGACGTCGAAGAAACTGGCCACATTCCGCCACGCATTCGAGTGGGCCTTCCCCATGAAGGCATAGCCGATGGCGGCCACGCCGAGGGGGCGGTCGGTGCTGTCCTTCGACAGTGCGGGCGTCTGCGCCGTGTTCATTGTGATGCTCCTAAATAGGGGTCCGGGACGGTGCCCGAAGACGGGGTGGTCTGCGGCTACTTGACGGCGCCGGCCGAAAGACCGGCCACAAGGTGCCGCTGGACCAGGATGAATCCGATGAGGACCGGCAAACTGACCACCACGGAGGCGGCCATGAGCTGGTTCCAGAACACATCCGATTCGCTGGCGTAAGCCTTCAAGCCCAAGGACAGGGTCTTGGTCGATTCATTGGTGAGGACCGAGGCAAACAGCACCTCACCCCACGCCGAGATGAATGAGTAGACCGCCACCGCGATGATGCCCGGCTTGGCAACCGGGAGGATGACGCGGAAGAGTGCGCCCATGCGTCCGGTGCCGTCAATCATGGAAGCTTCCTCCAACTCCTTGGGAATCGAAGCGAAGTAACCGCTCAGCATCCAGATGGCGAAAGGCAACGTGAACGTCATGTACGTGATGATCAGGCCGAGGTAGGAACCCTGAAGCTGAAGGCCGGTGATGTTCCGGATCTGGGTGAAGATCAGGTAGAGCGGCAGCAGGAACAGGATGCCCGGGAACATCTGGGTGGACAGGACAGTCAGGCTGAATATGCGCTTGCCCTTGAACGGCAACCTTGCGATCGCGTAGGCGGCCAGGACAGCGACGGTTACGGAGCACGCCGTGGCAGCAATGGTGATGATGAGGCTGTTCTGGAAGTACTTCGCCAGCGGAACCGTGGTCCAGATATCAAAATACGGCGCCAAGGTGATCTCGCGCGGAATCCACTGGAACAGCCCGGCGACGTCCTTCAACGGCTTGATCGATGTCGAAACCACCACGAAGAGCGGCACTGCTACCCAGATGGAGAGGATGGTCAGGACCACGTTCCTCAGGATCCGGAAGTTGCGGGTCTCAATCATTGTCGGCTCCCTTTGGCAGCACCATGCGGATGTAGAAGACAGAAGCGATAAAGAGTGCGATCAGCAGGAGAACGCTCATGGCTCCGCCGAGGCCGAAGTTCCAGCTGCCAAACGAGTTTTGGTAGATCAGGGGCGAGATGAGAGTGGCTTCCTTGGGGGAAGTTGCGCCGAAGAGGACAAACGGAATGTTGAACTGGTTGAACGTCCACAGGGACATCACCATCAACAACACTCCGTTGGCCGGGCGGACCATGGGCAAAGTGATGGTCCGGAACTGCTGCCAGAGGGTGGCGCCATCGATGGCTGCGGCCTCGTAGACGTCGTTCGGAACGTTCTGCAGTGCCGCCATCAGCATGAGGAAAGCGAAGGGCCACAGCTGCCAGACGTTCACTACCACCATGGCTCCGAACGAGTTCTCGCCCAGGAGCCAGAACGGGCGGTGGTCACCGAAGAGATGGAGGGTGTCCACCAGGATCTGGTTTACCGCACCGTCACGCTGGTTGAACATGAAGGCCCAGGCGATGGTTCCGACGTAGGCGGGAAGTGCGTAGGGAACCAGGAAGAAGGTCCGCAGAAGGGCGCGGCCCTTGAAGTTCGAGGAAAGGAAGACAGCACCGGCCATACCGAGTACCCATGAGAAGCCGACCACGAGGATGGTGTAGAGCAGGGTGCGGCCGACTGTGCTGAAGAAGGCCTGCCCGATGGTGCTTTCCGGGTTGAGGCCGTTGATGAAGTTCTGCAAGCCCACGAAAGGGGCGTTGAGCCAGTTCGTGAGGTTGAGCTGGGTCAAGGAGATGAACGCGATCCACACGCCCAGGAGCATGGGGCCGATGTGGATGAGGAGTTCGAGGATGGCGGCCGGGGCGATCAGGCCGTAGGGGAGGAAGGACCGGCGCCGTTTGCGGACCGGCGTCGAAGGGGTGGGCCCGTCGGGCTCAGGATGGGCGGCCGTTGTGCTGCCCGCAGCGGCTTTTCCGCTGTCCAGCGCTGAATGTGACATGGAAACTCCTTTGCCGGGGTGGAGGCGCCACCGTCGGTGACGCCTCCACCCTCAGGGCATGGTTACTGGGCCGCGGCCATCTGGTTATTGGCGTCCTTGAGGGCCGCCTTGATGTCGTCTTCGGAAACAGTTCCGGTTGCTGCCTTGGCAAAGAGGTTCTTGATCGCGGTACCCGTCAGGGTCTCCATCTGTCCTTCTTTGGCGATCAGCGGCATCGGCAGGGAGTGGTTGGACAAGGCTTCGTTCTTGGCCTTGACCTCCTCAGTCTGGAAAGCGGCATCCTTGGAAGCGGCGCTGACCACGGGGAGGGAAGAGTAGGCCTTGTTCAGCGCTACCTGCTCCTCGTCACTTGTCAGGAAAGCAGCGAGCTTGATGGCGTTTGCCTTGTTCTTGCTGTTCTTGAATACGCTCAGGTTGATACCGGCCACGTGGCTCTGGGTGGCGCGGTCGCCCGTTGCATCAGCGGTCATCATCGGGATGGCGGCAACGCCCCAGTCCTTGAAGTCGCGGGCTGCGAAGTTCTTCAGCGGGCTCTGGTCAAACATCATGGCTGCCTTGCCGTTGATGAGGTTGTCCACCTTCTGGCTGCCCTGGCTCAGTTCAGCGTCAGAGGGCGACATCACCTTGTCCACGGCCATCAGGTCAACGAACTGCTTGACGCCCTGGACCTGGGGGTCGCTGTCGAACGTCGGCTTGCCGTCCTTGTCGAAGAGCGTGCCGCCGTTTTGGAGGCCGCGGACGAACGCCTGGTGCGAGTTGGCCGAAACTGAAGCGCCGGCTGCGGTGAAGCCCCACTGGTCAGGCTTGCCGTCGCCGTCGACGTCCTTGGTCAATTTCTTGGCGTCAGCCACGAACTCGTCCCAGGTGACCGGCGGCTTTTCAATGCCGGCTTCCTTGAACATCTTGGTGTTGTAGTACAGGTTGTAGGCCAAGCCATACAGCGGGATCGACGTCGGCGTCTTGCCTTCGGCGCCACCGGTCGACCAGCTGGTCTGCAGGAAGCGGTCCTTGCCGCCGATGGCGTTGAGGAGCTCGCCTTCCACAGGCTCAAACGCTCCCGTTTCCTGCAACGTCACGGCCCAGGTGTTACCGATGTTCAAGACGTCGGGACCGTCCCCACTGGTGACTGCCGTAAGAATACGGTTGTAGAGGTCGGTCCAGCCGATGACTTCCAGCTTGACCTTGACGCCGGTCTTCTCGGTGAAGCGATCGAGGGTGGGCTTCAACTTGGCCGCGGTGTCGTCAAGGCTGTTGCCCTGGTCGGAGGCCCAGTAGGTGATGGTGTCGCTGGAAGCCTGAGGAGTGTCGCCTCCACCGCAGGCGCTCATGCTCAGGGCCAGGGCGGCTGTGGCGGCGAATGCAGAAAGGACTTTTAGCGGGTTCTTCATTATTGCTCCGATTTCTCGTCGTCGAGCTGGGGCTATGTTGATTGGGGCTGGTGTGTGCTGCTGATCAGGCGGAGAGAGTTGCTGCGGTGGGGTCCCAGTCCTCGGGGAGGGCGGGAACCTTGTCAGCGGAGCTTTCGACGTCGACGAAGGCCCGGTTGTCGATCGACTCCGCAATGGAGGCCATCGTGTCCAGGACGTGGAAGGCCAACTCGCCCTGTGCACGGTGCGGACGGCCTTCGCGGATGGCGCGGGCCATTTCAAGGACGCCGGCGCCCCGGCTCGCGGTTGAGCCCACGGACGGAACGGTGGTCCAATCGTCGGAACCCAGCTTGCAGATCCTGATGTCGCCGTCGAACATGTTGGGATCCGGAAGCGCGATGGTGGCGTCCGTTCCCGTGATCTCGACAAATCCTGCCCGCTTGAGCGGGGAATCGAAGCTGAAGATGCTCTGCGCGGACTCGCCGCCTTCAAACTCCAGGATGGAGCTGACGTGCGTGGGAACGGTGACGTCGAATACTTCGCCGGCCTTGGGGCCTGAACCGATGGTGCGGGTCTCACGGGACTTCGAACCGAAGGCGGCAACCCGGCGGATGCTGCCGAAGGTCTGGACCAAGGTGGTGAGGTAGTAAGGGCCGATGTCGAACAGTGGACCCGCGCCGTCCTGGAAGAGGAAGGCGGGGTTGGGGTGCCACGACTCCGGGCCGGGGGACTGCATGAGCGTCAGGGCGGTCAGCGGGGTGCCGATGTCGCCGCGCTCGATCATGCGGCGGGCAGTCTGGAGGCCGGCGCCCAGGAAGGTGTCCGGCGCGCAACCCAGGCGCACACCCGCAGCATCAGCCACCTTGAGCAGGCCAAGTCCGCTTTCGCGGTCCAGGGAGAAGGGCTTTTCACTCCAGACGTGCTTTCCGGCGTTGACCGCTTGGGTAGCTACTTCAACGTGGGCGGCCGGGATGGTCAGGTTGACGACGATTTCGACATCGGGATCAGACAGGACGGTGTCGACCCCACCGTGCTTCCCGATTCCGTACTCTGCGGCGCGCGCGGCTGCCGCTTCTTCGAACAGATCGCCAATGGCAACTACCTTGACGTCCGGGAAGCTGGTGAGGTTGTCCAGGTACTGCTTGCTGATGACGCCGGCGCCGATGATACCGACTCCGACCGGGCCGGAGCCCACGGGGCCGAAGGATGCTCCTGTTGCGTGGCTCATGCGTTGACCTTTCCAGCGCTGAGGTAGTTGTAGCTGTCACGGACGGCTTCGAACATGTCGCCGTCGAAGTCGTCAAGCTCGACGACGCCGGCCTCAAGCGAACCTGCCGCTTCAAGAACCTCCCAGATGGGCATCTTGCCGTCGCCGACAGCCAACTGCTGGGACGGATCCGAGGTGACGGGGCCGTCCTTGATGTGGATGAACTTCACCCGGTCACCGAGGCGTGCGAGGAGTTCGGCCGGGTTCTGGCCACCAACGGCTGCCCAGTAGGTGTCGAGCTCCAGGACCACCCCAGGAGCCAGGTGGTCGGCGAGGTGCTCAATGGCGGTTTTCCCGTCGATGACCGACTCAACTTCCCACCAGTGGTTGTGGTAGCCGACGCGGACTCCGTACTCCGCACCCTTGGCGGCGGCGGCGTTGAGCTGGCTGGCGGTTTCCTTGATGTCTTCGATGGTGTTCCAGCGGTCGATGGGAACGTGGGGGTCGATGACCGTGCCAATGCCCAACTGCTGCGCGGCAGCGAAGATTGCGTCTTGGTCGTCGCTCAGCAACGGAGCGTGGCCGGAGGGAGCGGTGAGGTTGTTCTCTGCCAATGCCTGCTTCAGCTCAGCGGCCTTGGCGACAAAGCGGTACGGCTCCACCATCGTGAAACCAATTTCTGCCAATCGCTGGATGGTTCCAGCAAGATCCTCTTCCAAGGCCTTTCGGACCGTGTAGAGCTGGATCGAATATGACACTGTCTCTCCTCGTCATTGTGGGTGAGTGCGGATCGGCCGGGGTGATAACCACCATCTGCGGTCGTGATGTGCTGCTCATCACAACCTAGGGTGACTTTTGTCGGCGGTCAAGCAAAAGTTGAAATATGGCCGACAAACTTTTATTGCATGACACGCATAAGCAATCGTGCTTCACTAAGTGCATGACTCCAGCACCCGCAAACGACGCCGGAAACGCCCCGGTCTTAGAGGCCGGCAATTTGTCGCGCGCTGGTGATCTCTTCCAACTTCTCCGCGACGGACAGGCCCGGACCCGCGCTGAGCTGGCCCTCACCACGGGGTTGGCCCGCTCCACAGTCGCCTCCCGCATCGACGCCCTCATCAATTCCGGACTGGTCGGTCCGGCCGGGGAGGCGAGCTCCAGTGGCGGCAGGCCGCCGTCGCGCTTTGCCTTCAACCCCGCCGCGCGGGTGGTCCTGGCGGTCGACGTCGGAGCGACCCACATGATTGTCGCCGTCACCGACCTCGGGGGCAGTGTCCTCGCGGAGCGGCGGCTGAAGCAGGAAGTGGCCGACGGGCCAGAAGCGGTCCTGGGCCGTGTGGTCTCTGCCGGCCGTGAACTCCTTGCCGAGGCAGGGCGGGAGCTTACAGACCTTGCGGGCATGGGCATCGGGCTGCCCGGTCCCGTGGAGCACGACACGGGACGGCCCGTGAAGCCGCCGATCATGCCCGGATGGGACGGGTTCGACGTCGTCACTTACGTCCAGCGCTCGCTACCTGTTCCCGTGTTGGTGGACAACGACGTCAACATCATGGCGCTGGGCGAACGGACCGCGTACTGGCCGGACCACGACAACTTCCTCTTCATCAAGGTCGCCACCGGCATTGGTGCGGGCATCATCAGCAGCGGTGAGTTGCAGCGTGGCGCCAACGGCACCGCCGGCGACCTCGGCCACGTCCGTGTCCCACGCGGAGACGACGTCCTTTGCCGATGCGGCAACTACGGGTGCCTCGAGGCACTGGCATCGGGTCCCGCCGTCGCGCATCAACTCCGGACGCAAGGGCTGGAAGCCAGCAACGGCGCGGACGTCCTGCGCCTCGTGGGCGAGGGAAACCTGCAGGCAATCCAGGCGTTGCGGCAGGCGGGGCGCGACGTCGGGGACGTCCTGGCCACCGTGGTCAACCTGCTGAACCCTTCCATGATCATCATTGGCGGCAGTGTGGGAGAGGCCGGCGAGCACTTGGTGGCCGGCATCCGCGAGGTGGTCTACCGGCGATCGCTGCCGCTGGCCACGACGCACCTCCGCATCGGTATTTCAATGGCCGGCGAACGTTCCGCGATCCTTGGCGCGAGCCAGATGGTGACCCGGTACGTCCTTTCGCCCGCGGTGATCGAGGCCACGCTGCAAGCCACGGGTTGAGGCTTCATGGATGCCGGTGGGGGCGCGCAGGCGTGATAGCAATGAAACTGATGAAAACGTTTCCTGCCACTTGCCGGCCCGCACCATGACCCAGTTCCTCGCCAAAGTTCCCCGGGGCTGGCTGCTGCTGGCATGTATCGGGCTGATTGCCCTGAATATGCGCGGGCCGTTCGTGGCGGTGGCACCCGTGGTGGATCTGCTCCGACAGGACCTCGGCTTCTCGCCGGTGGAACTTGGGTTGCTGACGGGCATCCCTGTGCTCTGCTTCTCGCTTGCCTCGCCGGTGGCGTCATTGGCCGGACGCCGGCTGGGCGCCGAGTTCGCGGTGATGCTGACCCTGCTCGGAGTGCTGGCCGGTGTGGTGATCCGCTCCGTCGGTGGCGGCGCGCTGGTGATGGCGGGCACGGTGGTCATCGGTTTGGCGATCACCATCGGGAACATCGCGGTCCCGCTGATCATCCGGCGTGACTTCGCTCCCAGGCGGCAGGCGACTGCGATGGGTGTCTACACGGCGGCGCTGAACATCGGCTCGTTCCTCACCTCTGTTGCCACGGCACCGTTGGCTGAACTGGTGGGGTGGCGGCTCTCCCTCGCCGCAAGTGCGTTGCTGGCGCTGGCCGCGATCCTTTTCTGGGTCCCGACGGTGGGCGCGAGGCGCGCTCTGGTGCCTGCCGCCGTCGCGCCTTCCGCGCAGGCCGGTTCGGGGCGAGTCGCCGGAGTTGGATGGCTGACCGCCGGCCTGACCCTGGGCTTTGCCGGCCAGGCGTTTTCCTACTACGGCGTCACAGCGTGGCTCCCGAGCTTCCTGTCCGACGAACTCGCGATGGACACGGCCCAGGCGGGTGCCGGTTCCTCGCTGTTCCAGATCTTTGCGATCCTGGGCGGCCTGGGAGTGCCGCTCCTGGCCCGTTTCAGCAGTACGACGGCGGTGGCGGCCACCTTGAGCGCGCTGTGGCTGACCGTCCCCGTGGGCTTGCTGCTGGCGCCGTCGTGGTGGTGGATGTGGTCTTCGCTGGGTGGTGTAGCCCAAGGCGGCGGGATCACGGTGATCTTCATTGCCATCATCCAGTTCGCCCGTTCCCAGGCTGCCGCGGGGAAGATGTCTGCCGTTGTCCAGGGTGTGGGCTACTGCTTCGCTGCCTTGGCGCCGACGATTGTTGGTTACGTCCACAGCGTGTCCGACGGCTGGACTGCGCCCTTGTTGGTGATCCTTGGTTCGGTGCTGGCGTTCTGTGTGTGCACCACGTTGTCCGTGCGCTGGGTATCCCGCCAGGCCTAACCCCAGTCCCGGCCTGACCCAACTGAGTAACAGCAAACGCTCCACTGAACGTTCAGTGGAGCGTTTGCTGTTACTCAGTTGGGTGGTTGTTCCGGTGCTGGGCTGCCTCCCCGGCCTTCGGGGTCACTTGTTGCGAAGAGTGCAGGCAGCCCAGCGTCGGGGCTTGTTGGGTTGCTTCTGCTAGGCGGCGACCAGTTCTTCTTCCGTAGCCTCTTCCTTGGCTTCGGTCAGGAAGCGGGCGTAGGCGGGGATGGTCAGGAAGGTTGGGAATTCCTCGGCCAGAGTCACTTCTTCGAAGATCGCCCGTGCATCAGCGAAGCGGTCGCCGTCAAAGCGTTCCAGACGGGCGAATTCCTCGTCCAGCATGTCCTCGACCCATTCCCGGGTGATGATGTCGCCCTGGTCGGTGATGGCGTGGGAGTGGATCCACTGCCACAGCTGGGACCGGGAAATCTCGGCAGTGGCGGCATCCTCCATCAGGTTATGGATGGCAACCGCACCGTTGCCGCGCAGCCAGGACTCGATGTAGCGGATGCCTACTTCGATGTTGAGGCGAACGCCGTGTTCGGTGATGGTTCCTGTGGTGGTGGAGATGTCGATGAGTGCACGATCGTCCGGGGTGACGTCCTCGCGGGTTTTGCTGAGTTGGTTCGGCTTCTCTCCGAGCACCTCGTCAAAGACCTCGCGGCATACGGGCACCAGGTCCGGGTGGGCAACCCAGGAGCCGTCGAAGCCGTCGTTGGCTTCGCGGGTCTTGTCGGCACGGACCTTCTCGAAGGAAGCTGCGTTGGCGGCCTCGTCCTTACGGTTCGGAACAGCTGCTGCCATGCCCCCAATTGCCATGGCTCCGCGTCGGTGGCAAGCCCGGACCAGTTGCTCGGTGTAGGCCCGCATGAACGGTTGGGTCATGGTCACCTGGCCGCGGTCCGGGAGTACAAAACGGGGTCCACGGGTGCGGAAGTTCTTGATCAGCGAGAAGATGTAGTCCCAACGGCCGGCGTTCAATCCACTGGCGTGGTCCCGCAGTTCGTACAGGATTTCTTCCATCTCGAACGCGGCCGTGATGGTTTCGATCAACACGGTGGCGCGGATGGTGCCCTGCGGGATGCCGAGCAGGTCCTGGGCCAGGATGAAGATGTCGTTCCACAGCCGGGCTTCGAGGTGGTTCTCGATCTTGGGCAGGTAGAAGTACGGGCCCTTGCCCTGTGCGAGCAGGCGGCGGGCGTTATGGAAGAAGTACAGCCCGAAGTCCACGATTCCGCCGGCGATCGGCTTTCCGTCGATGAGCATGTGCTTCTCCGGCAGGTGCCAACCACGCGGACGCACCACGATGGTGGGCAGGTCCTCGGCAGCCTTGAGCTTGTATTCCTTGCCCTCAGGAGAAGTGAAGTCGATCCGGCGCTCCAGCGCATCGGTCAGGTTCAGCTGGCCTTGGATCACGTTGCGCCACGTCGGCGTGGAGGAGTCCTCCATGTCCGCGAGCCATACCTTCGCACCCGAGTTCAGGGCGTTGATGGTCATCTTCTTGTCCACAGGTCCGGTGATTTCCACGCGGCGGTCTTCCAGGCCCGGTGCCGGGGGAGCAACACGCCAGGACGGGTCGTTGCGAATGCCCTCGGTCTCCGGCAGGAACCGTGGGTCCTGGCCACTCGAAATCGCGTTACGCCGTGCGTGCCGTGCCTGCATCAGCTCCTGCCGACGATCAGCAACAGCACGGTGCAGCTTGCCGACGAACTCAAGCGCATCCGGAGTGAGGACCTCGTTCTGCCGCGAGATGGGCTGCGCGGTCAACGTAATGCCATTAATAGTGAAGTTGTCGGTGAAGCTGTTCATTGGATTGTCCTTTCAGGAACCCAACTGGGTGACAGCAGATGTCGTTCTGGACGTTCAGTACGACATCTGCTGCTACTTGGTTGGGAGAAGATTTAGTGGAACTGGCCTTCTTCGGTGGATCCCACCAGGGCCAGGGTGGAAGCGTTCGGGTTGAGCGCTGTGGCGATGTCGTCGAAGTAGCCGGTGCCGACTTCGCGCTGGTGCTTCGTGGCGGTGTAGCCGCGTGATTCGGAGGCGAATTCCTTTTCTTGGAGCTCGACGTAGGCGCTCATGCCTTCGCGGGCGTAGCCGTGGGCGAGGTCGAACATCGAGTAGTTCAGGGCGTGGAAGCCGGCCAGGGTGATGAACTGGAACGTGAAGCCCATGGCACCGAGTTCGCGCTGGAACTTGGCGATCGTGGCGTCGTCCAGGTGCTTGCGCCAGTTGAACGACGGCGAGCAGTTGTAGGAGAGCATCTGGTCCGGGAACTCGGCCTTGACCGACTCGGCGAACTTGCGGGCCAGCTCCAGGTCCGGGGTGCCGGTCTCCATCCAGATGAGGTCGGAGTACGGTGCGTAGGCCTTGGCGCGGGCGATGCAGGGTTCGATGCCGTTGCGGACCTTGTAGAAGCCCTCGGCGGTACGTTCACCGGTGATGAATTCCTGGTCGCGCTCATCGACGTCGGAGGTGATCAGGGTTGCTGCCTCGGCGTCGGTACGGGCGATGACGACGGTCGGGGTACCGGCGACGTCGGCTGCCAAGCGGGCTGCGTTCAGGGTCCGGATGTGCTGCTGGGTGGGGATCAGGACCTTGCCGCCAAGGTGTCCGCACTTCTTCTCGGATGCGAGCTGGTCTTCCCAGTGAACGCCCGAGGCACCGGCGGTGATCATGGATTTCATGAGCTCGTAGGCGTTGAGCGGGCCACCAAAGCCGGCTTCGGCGTCGGCGACGATCGGCACCAGCCAGTCCTCAACAGTCTTGACGCCTTCGGCGTATTCGATCTGGTCTGCGCGGAGCAGGGCGTTGTTGATGCGGCGGACGACCTGCGGAACCGAGTTGGCGGGGTACAGGGACTGGTCCGGGTAGGTGTGGCCGGAGAGGTTGGCGTCGGCTGCAACCTGCCAGCCGGACAGGTAGATGGCTCGCAGGCCGGCCTTGACCTGCTGGACGGCCTGGTTGCCGGTCAGTGCACCAAGGGCGTTGGTGTAGCCGCCGTTGGGGGCTTCCTCGGTGAGCTGCTTCCAGAGCTTTTCCGAACCGCGGCGGGCCAGGGTGTGCTCTTCGGAGACGCGGCCGCGGAGGCGGACGACGTCGGAAGCCGAGTAATCGCGGGTGACGCCCTCCCAGCGCGGGTTGGCGGACCATTCAAGTTCCAGCGCTGCTGCCTGCTGCTCGGCGGTCTGCTCTGCTGGTTCAAACGATGCGGTCATTGCATGTCTCCTATGTGGTGCCCGGGCCGGCCTCCACAGCTTCCTTGCTGCTTCGGCCGGCTGACCGGGGTCTGTATTTCTTTTTCGTGAGAACTACTTTTCTGTACTTTCAAGGGCCTTTCTAGAGGAAAAGTATGGAAAGAAATGCAGTTCTTCGCGTATTCTCAAGAAATGTCGCCTTCAAGCTGGAATCGCGACGTCGCGTCGCCGTCGTCGTCCCCAACGTCCCCCGAACTGGACGTCATCAGCCTCGGCCGCCGCGTGCGCCATCTGCGCAAGCAAGCCGGCCTGACGCTCGATGACCTGAGTGCCGCCGTCGGCACCGCGCCCAGTCAGCTGAGCCTCATCGAAAACGGCAAGCGTGAACCCAAGCTGGGACTTCTTCAGCAACTGGCTGCGTCGCTCAATGTAAGCATCGACCAGCTTCTGGGAGCCGAGCCGCCGAGCCGCCGCGCCGCCCTGGAAATCGAGCTGGAACGGTACCAGCGCGGACCCCTGTACGAGTCGCTGAACCTGCCCAAAATCCGCATCAGCTCGCGGCTTCCGCTGGAGGTCCTGGAATCGCAGGTGGGGCTGCTTCAGGAGCTCGAGCGCAAACTTAACGAGCAAGCCGCGACGCCGGAGGAAGCCCGCCGCGCCAACGGCGAGTTGCGTGCCATGATGCGCGAGCGCGGTAACTATTTCCCCGAGTATGAGGCCGAGGCGCAGAAGGTCCTCAAAGGGGTCGGCTACACCACGGGTCCGCTGAGCCAGCACGTCATTGCGGACATCGCCGAGAACCTCGGTTTTTCGCTTCACCATGTGGGCGACCTGCCCCATTCAACGCGTTCCGTGACGGATTTGAAGAACCGCAGAATTTATCTGACCCAGAACCAGCGGCAGGACCACGACCCCCGCTCTGTGCTGCTGCAGGCGCTGGGGCACTACGTCCTGGGGCATGAAACTCCGCGGAACTACGGGGATTTCCTGGCGCAGCGTGTGGCCACCAACTATTTCGCTGCGGCCTTGTTGCTGCCCGAGCACGCCACCGTGGAGTTCCTGCAAAAGGCCAAGGCTGCCAAGGAAATCGCCGTCGAGGACATCCGCGATGCCTTCGCCGTCTCCTATGAAACAGCCGCCCACCGCTTCACCAACCTGGCCACCAAGCATCTGGGCATCACCACGCACTTCCAGAAGACCCACCAGTCCGGCATCATCTACAAGGCCTACGAGAACGACGGCGTGACGTTCCCGCAGGATCACACCGGGGCGATCGAGGGGCAGCCGTCGTGCAAGGCGTGGACCTCGCGGGCTGTGTTCGATGTGCCCGACAAGTTCAGCGCGTACAGCCAGTACACGGATACGCCGTCCGGGACGTACTGGTGCACGGCCCGCACCGAGCGCTCGGCCTCGGGGGAGTTTTCCCTGAGCATCGGGGTTCCATACCAGCATGTGAAGTGGTTCCGCGGGCGTGAAACCACGGCCAGGGCAACGTCGAACTGCCCGGATCCCAACTGCTGCAAGCGTCCGCCGGCCGCATTGGCCGACGAATGGGCCGGAAACGCGTGGCCTTCGGCCCGGGCCCACTCGCACCTGCTCGCTGCTATGCCTCCGGGAGCATTCCCCGGCGTGGACGAGACCGAGGTGTACAGCTTCCTGGAGGCGCACTCGGGGCGCTGATTTTTTGGCGGGCCTGCGCTCGAGTTCGCGGGAAGCGTGCGGGGTCGCTGGTTTCCGTGCGATCTCGCCGGTTTCCCGCGAACTCGCGATCTCGCCGGGGCTAGGGGTTCAAAGCGTTCGCCCAGGCCAGCGCGCTTTCTCTCCGGGTTTCCGACGGGTCGATGAGCTCGATACGTTCTGCCAAGGTGATCGGGTCAATGAGTTTCGACTCAACAAGGGCGAGAACAAATGCATGGTCCTTGATCCTGGCGGCAATCAACTTCGCGGCGCACAGGTCGTAGGGGTCGAGGCAGAGGCCAGTGCTGTTCTTGGTATTTTCATTCCGGACGCTAACAAGGCGGTATTCCCAGTCCTTGGGAAGTACAGCGGTCTGTCTGCCAACGCCCTGGACATAGAAACCGAATTCGGCATGGAAGGGGGACCACTCGCCGATGGCAGCGTCGATGCGGTCCGCCAACGTTCCCGCGTCATCATCTGCCAGCGGTGCGATGTCCACTTCGTCTGACATGGTGGCGGCAAGTGGCAGTTGGTCTTCGGTGTAAGTGCCCAGGATCGACTGGCTACCAATAACAATGACGCGGTCGTTGTGGATGATCTCGGTAGCTGCCCGAATGGCATGTTCAAGTTCCTCACGGCGCAAGAGCGGCTGCCTTCTTAATTGCAATGAGGCGTTCTTGCTCCGAGAGCGCACCCGCGAAGGGGCTCATCTGCCTGAGCTCTGTGGCGAAGGGGCTGTCTTCGAGCATTGCCTCTTCGATCTCTTCAACCGGCAGACCCAGGAGCTCATCCCAACGGTTAACCCACTCGTCAGCGACGGTGCTTCTGGGCCGTTCACGCATCTTTTCAACGCCGGCACGCCCGATGCTCCGGATGCGTTGTTCGTCGAGATGGAGCTTGAGACTCAGCTCGATGTGAAGTTCGAATGGGATGCGCTCTTCCCTGCGAAGCAAGCGAGGGCGTCGGGATCGTGCGGACTTGATCGACGACTGCACCACGGAAGGGCTGCAATCGATCCTCTTCGCGATTTCACGGATTGATAGTCCCAAAGCATGAAGAGACAAGATTGCTTCTTGCCGCCGGTGGGCAGCAACGAGTTGCCTTCGCCGCAAATCCTCGCTGATCCTGCCCAAGTCCTCGGCTTCCTGAATCAGCTCATCCATGTCGATGTCCACCCCTGTATGGTACCCCCATACACCCGCCTAGGGAACCAGCCGCGCCACCAAGACTGCCGCAGCGTTTACGACGTCGTCCGCCGCCTTTTTGGTGGCACTCAAGGCGACCTCGTGGCCGGCGACCGTAATGATGTCCGTGATCACCGCGACCGTGAGCCGGCCCAAGGTGTCCTCGCTGGTACCGAGCAGCACGGAGTTCTGGCGGACCCACTCGCGTCCGCGTTCCCGCCGGAGCATCTCAAATCCCGGGGGAGTGTCGCCCTCAATGAAGACCCGCTCCAGGTCGCGGTGCTTCCAGGTGTACTCGAAGTAGCTGCGGCTGCCGATGTCGAACAAGGCGAGGGGTTCGCTTTCGCCGGCTTTGCGGGCCTTGGCTACTGCGGCAGCCACGAGGCGTTCGTGCTCGTTTTGGTAGTCGTCCCAGAGTGCGAGGAACAGCTCAGTCTTACCGCCGAAGTGGTGGTAGAGGCTGCCAACGCTTGACCCGGCACGGGCGACGATGTCGGAGATGCTCGCATCCGTGAAGCCATGTTCAACGAACACTTCGGCGGCTGCATCCAGTAAGTTTCGCTGCGTCGCTGCGGTGCGGGTCCACTGCCAGGAGCCCGTGGAGCTGGCTGCTTCGGAGGTTTTTCGGACCAAGCCGGAACTCCCTTCACGAACTGGCCAAGAACCGGCGTGTTGTACGGCTACTTTCTGGAATCCTACCTTCCGATTTATCCTCATAGCCACCCAAAAGCCTTGACCGAGTCATGTACTGCAGGAAATAATTTTGGAAACAGGTTCTAGAAATATGTATTGCGGCATGTTTCCGAATGCTGCGATTTTTGACGTGGGACGCCTCGAAACCCGGGTGCCGTTTTCGCCGTCGGGCTGCAACTGGTTGAATCGCTATATAGCGCCAACTGGTCGCAGCCAACCAAGCCAGAGAGGAACGCGGCCTGATGTCCGTTTCAAGCAAGTCGTCCGGGATCACGTCGAACAGGTGGTTCAAGCCAGTCGTCGTCACTGCGGGAGCTTTGGTGGTGGCCCTGATCCTGGTTCTCCTGGCACAGTGGCTCCGAACCCTGCAGCCGGTGCAGCAATTCCTGACGGATTACCCTGGCCACTCATCGATCCCCGAAGGTACCCCTACGGGCTTTCCCGCGTGGCTTGGCTGGCAGCACTTCCTGAACATGTTCTTCCTTGTCCTGATCATTCGTTCGGGCTGGCAGGTGCGCACCACCACCCGGCCTCCGGCGTACTGGACCAGGAACAACAAGGGATTCATCAAAACCAAGAACCCGCCGAGCAAAATCAGCCTGGACCTCTGGTTCCACCTGACACTGGACGCATTGTGGGTCTTGAACGGCATCATTTTCATCGTTCTGCTCTTCGCGACCGGGCAGTGGCTGCGGATCGTTCCCACCAACTGGGACGTCTTCCCGAACGCGCTTTCGGCCGGCCTTCAGTACGCCTCGCTGAACTGGCCCGTTGAGAACGGCTGGAACAACTACAACAGCCTCCAGCTCCTGACCTACTTCGTCACTGTCTTCATTGCCGCGCCCCTGGCCATCATCACCGGTATCCGGATGTCCGGTGCGTGGCCCAAGAAGGCCGCGATCAACAAGTTCTACCCCATCGAGCTGGCGCGCAAGATCCACTTCCCGGTGATGATCTACTTCGTGGCATTCGTGATCGTCCACGTCACCCTGGTGCTGGCCACCGGCGCGCTGAACAACCTGAACCACATGTACGCGTCCAACAACGACTACAGCTGGTGGGGCTTCGGGATCTTCGCGGCCTCCATCGTCTTCACGGCAGCTGCGTGGTTCCTGGCCCGGCCGTTGTTCCTCCGCCCCATCGCCTCATTGATGGGCAAGGTTTCGCGCTAGCCCCTAACAAAAACAGCCGCTCCGGAAGGGTTTCCGGAGCGGCTGTTTTGGTCTTAGGAGGCGCTAGCTCTGAGGCATCCAGCGTTTCGCCGTTCGTAAAGGCGTGCCTGGACCACGACTCAGCCCAGCGGCGAATCCGTTACCCAGTGGTGGAACCTTGTAACGCTAAGCCCGCTGCTCTCAGGATATCGCCCAGGATCGCGACCTCGTGGTCAGCTGCAGCAACGTTTGGCAGGCGTAGGGTGCGGTGTGACAGGACTCCTTGGGCCTGCAGAGCTGCCTTGGCCATCACAGCTTGGGCGCCGGCATCGTTCAGCGCATCGACGACCGGGATAGTGGCGTTAAAGACTTCCAGCGCTCCGCTGGGGTCGCCGGCATCCCAGCGGCGGACTACCTCGGCGAATTCGGCGCCCACGACGTGTGAGGCGACTGCGACAACCCCGGCTCCGCCAATCGACAGAAACGGCAGAAACAGTCCGTCATCGCCTGAATACCACGCCAAGCCGGTGGCCGCCTTGAGTTTGGCGGCAGCGTAGAGGTCGCCCGTGGCGTCCTTGTTAGCCACAATCCGCGGATGTTGCGCCAACCGCATCCAGGTGTCGGGAGAAATCCGCACGCCTGTTCGTCCCGGGACATCGTAGAGCATGATGGGAAGCTCGGTGGCATCGGCAACCGTCGTGAAGTGGAGGTAAAGGCCGTCCTGCGTGGGCCTCGAATAGTAAGGCGAGACGAGCAACAGGCCGTCGGCTCCCGCCTCACCCGCCTGCTCCGCCATCCGCATCGCATGGGCCGTGTCATTCGAACCAACGCCCGCCAGGACGGCGGCCCTGTCGCCAACTGACTCAACGACCGCCGCCACGAGGGCGGCTTTCTCCGGGCCGTGCGTCACAGGTGACTCGCCGGTGGTGCCGGACAGAACCAAGCCGTCGCTGCCCTCGTCAACTAGCTTCTTCGCCAGCCTCACCGCAGATGGCAGATCCAGAGCACCGTCGGGAGTCATCGGGGTAACCATAGCGGTGAGGACAGCGCCGAACGGGCGCCCAGGGGTCATTGGCAGAACCATGATGCGACCCTACCGCCTTCCGGGCCGCGCGCGGAAGGTATTTCGGCCCGGATGTGAGAGGGGTGTCTCGGGGTGATTCAGCCAGCTGGCGACAGGGGAGACGGATTATGCAAACAATCGACAAACGCGCCGAAGCGAAAAAGACCGCTAGCTCAACGCCCCACCCTGCCACAGCGCATCAAACGGGGCGCCGGAGGAAACCCTGTTCTTGATGCCCGCTGTGACGAAGGCCTTGGCGGTGCGGGCAGCTTCCAAGGGAGTGGCGCCCTTGGCCAGCTCCGCGGTCACGGCCGCAGCAAGCGAGCAGCCGGCACCGGAGACCGCAACCTCGCCAACCTTCGGAGCGCGCAGGACTTCCAGCGTCTCGCCGTCGTAGTAGACGTCGACGGCGTCGGGCCCTTCCAGCCGCACCCCGCCCTTGGCGAGGACTGCTGCGCCGCTGATCTCGTGGATCCTGATGGCTGCGGCCTTCAAAGACTCCTCGTCCATGATGGCGAGTCCGGACAGCGATTCGGCTTCGAAGTGGTTCGGGGTAACGAACGTGGCCAGCGGCAGGATCTGCGCCTTCAAAGCCTGGTCGGTGTCCAGGGCGTGGCCCGGCTCCTGGCCCTTGCAGATCAACACGGGGTCGAGCACCACGTGCTTGAACGAGCCGCCGGTCAGGGCATTCTCCACGGTGCTGATGGTTGCCGGGCTGCCGAGCATGCCGATCTTCACGGTGTCCAGAACCGAAGGTGCGCCTGAAGCGGCACCGTAGGCCGCCGTCGTGGCTTCCAATTGGTCCGCAATGACCTGCTGGTCCACCGGCACAAAACGGTGGTTCCAGCTGTCCTGCGGGTTGAAGGAAACGATGCAGGTGAGGTTCGCGATTCCGAACACACCGAGTTCCTGGAAGGTCTTGAGGTCGGCCTGCGCGCCGGCGCCACCGGTCGCTTCGGAGCCGGCGATGGTCAGAGCAATGGCTGGGGCAACGGCTGAAGTCATGACTCCATTTTGGCGTTGCTCCTGTGCGACTCCTAAACGGGGCTAGCCGTGCAGGGCCCGGTAGGCGGACTCGGCGGCCGGATGCAAGGGCACTCCCGCGGTGTTGATCAGCGTTTCCGGGCTGAGGAACTGGACTCCTGCGCTGGACTTCGGCACCAGGTCCTGGGCCTGTTCCACCATGAGCTCCACGGTCTGCCGGACGACATGGTCCGCCAGGTCGCTGCGGCACAAGAGCAGGTTGGCCACGCCCACGGTCCACACCGCAGGAGCGTTTCCGTAGCTGTTGGCTGGAATGAGGACACGGTCGTAGAAGAACCCGGACTGCTCACGTGTCGCAGGGATGAGATCGGAGAGGTCAAGCAGCCGGACGGGCAGACCCTGCGCAGCAGCGGCGATGGGCGCCGTCGGGACGCCTCCGGACTGGATCATGACATCAATGGAACCGTCGGCCAGGGCCGCGATCGCCTGGTTCAAGCCGAGGTTGACCTGCTTCAAGGCTCGTTCCGGCGCTGCCGACTGAGGTGCCAGCCCGGCTGCGGCGATGATCCTTCCCGCGGTAAGGGTGGTTCCCGAACCAACTTCGCCCACACCCGCGGTTTTGCCGGCGAGGTCCGCGAACGTCCGGATGGCACTGTCCTGGCGCACGATGCAGTGGACGTAGTTCTGGTACACCTTGCCGAGGGCCACCAGGCGTCCTTCGCTGTGGCTGCTGGCAGCGGGTTGCGCAGCAGCATCGGCAAGGGCGACGGCGAAGGTCGCCTCGCCGGACAACACCCGCTGGATGTTATCCAGGCTCCCGCCGGTGGTCAGGGCCCGGGCGTTCTCCGCGATGCGTTCCCGTTGCAACAAGTTCGCCAGAAGGGTGGCGAATTCAAGGTAAAAACCGCCCTGTTCGCCGCCTGCCACAGTGAGTTCTTGCGGCTTCTCCGAAGGGGAGCAGGCAACAGCCGAGGCCAGCACACCGAACATCATGGCGGCTTTGATGGCGTTGCGCCGGGAAATCGCAGGCACCTCAAACATCGGCCCCCTCCCCTGGGTGCCCGAATTCCAGGCGAACCGTCAACCCGTGTGGCTTGCTGTCTTCCAGCACCAACCTCGCCCCGTTCGCCTCGGCCAACCGTTCCACAATCGTCATCCCCAAGCCGTTGCCGGGGATGCTGCTGTGCTGCGGTGCCCGCCAGAACCGGCTGGTGGACGCTGCGCGCTGATCGGCTGGGAGGCCCGGGCCGTCGTCGGAAATCACGACGGCGGTGCCTCCTTGGGCAGGTTCGGTCGCCACTTGGATGTGGGCGCCCGGGGCGTACTTGATCGCATTGGCCAGGACCTCACCCACCATGTGCGCGAGTTCTTCCGGGTTGCAGGCAATGGTGACCGGCCGTGATGGCTGGATGAGCGTGATCGTGGCACCTGCCTGTGCGGCTGCGGGGGCTGCCCGTTCCACCTCTCCTTGCAGGACGGGAAAGGGGTCGATCACCGAAAGCAGCTGGTGCCCGCTTTCCTGATCCACCCGGGCAGCCCCTGCAGAGGCGCGATGTTCCGCGGTGGCCAGCTTCAGCACGCCGTCGAGCATCCCTTCCACCCGCTCAAGCTCGGCTACGACGCCGGCCGCGGCGGCCTTCTCCGGTTCGGACCGCAGTGCCAGCTGCAGCAGGTCGATCCTCAACCGCAACGCCCCGACCGGGTTGCGCAGCTGGTGCGATGTGTCCGCGATGAGCCGGCGCTGCGATTCCATGCTCTGGCTCACCGTGTTGGCCATGGCGGTGAAGGAGCGGCTGAGTTCGCGCAGTTCGGGTGGGCCGGCTTCGGGGAGTTGGCTGGTGGTGCCGGTGGCTTCGAGTTCGTGGACCGCTTGGCTGAGCCGCTGGACCGGGCGCAACACCCAACCGGTGATGCGCGCTGCCGCCACCAGAAGCAGGGCGCCAAGCGCCACGGCAGCCAGCCCGACGACGAGCCACCGCTCCCGCAGCTTCTGCCGGGCGACGTCGAGATTCACTTCCACCACTACCTCGCCCAGGACCTGGCTGGCCGTGCCGAAGGACCGGGAGATGGTCTCGTTGGCCGTCCCGAAGGCGCGGATGGGGTCAAGGGTGGTGTCACTCAGGTTCAGGCTTGCCCTGTCGAGCGCATCACGGACCTGCGGTTGGTCATCGTTAAGGTCCCCCGAGTGGAAGGTTTGGCCCTGCATATGGATCAGGATTCCTTCGCCATACAGCTCGGAGTAGCGGTCCATTTCGCGTTGGAGCTGGGTTGTGTTGTTGTCCTCCAGGGCGTCACTTGCCAGCTGCGCGAAGCGGTTCAGGGCGGCGACACGGTTGATTTGCAGCTCCTGGGTGAGTTCCCGGCTGGCCGATGTCAGGATCACGCTGGATACCGTCACCACGAGGACCACCACCAACAGGCTCAGAATGCCCAGGACCCGGAGTTTCACGGCTGCTCGACGCGATAGCCCACGCCGCGGACGTTGATGATGAACCCAGGCATCTTGAGCTTGGACCGGAGTCCGGTCAGGTGCACGTCCAGTGAACGCGAATGGGCCAGGAAGGCATCGCCCCAGAGCGCGTCAAGAATCTGTTCACGGGTAACCACGGAACCCGCATGCCTGACCAGGAGTCCCAGAAGGTCGAATTCCGTTGCCGTGAGGGGAAGCTCCCCGTTGCCAACCGATGCGATGCGACGGTCTAGGTCCACTTCGAGCTCTCCGAGGACGATCGTGTGCGGCGCTGCCTGGCCGACGCGGTTGGTCCGCCGCGTCACAGCTTCGATGCGGGCCAGGAGTTCGACGAGTTTTACGGGTTTGACCAGGTAGTCGTCCGCGCCTGAGCGGAGGCCGAGGACCACGCTGCGTTCGTCATCGCGGGCCGTCAGGATCAGGATCGGGATCTGGGTGACTTGGCGCAGTTTCCTGAGGACGTCCAGGCCGTCCAGATCCGGCAGGCCCAGGTCCAACAGGATCACTTCGTGCTGGCGATGGGCCAGGAGTGCGTCCTCGCCTCTGGAGACCCGGGTGTGCTTATGCCCGGCAGAGGCGACGGCGGCACTCAAGGCTGAGGCCATGGCGTCGTCATCCTCGACGATGAGCACGTGCACGGTGATTCCTTCCTGTCTCGGGGCTTTGGGTCCGTCTTGGAGGTTACTCCTTTCCAAGAGCGTCCGCCCCTTCGGCGGCCGGCCCGGGCACCCAAGCCCGGCAGCCGCCGTCGTACATCCCAACGCTCGATCACCTACAGGCGCCTTTTTTGAAACCCTCCATCACCCCCTAACGTTGCGAGGCCCGCTCTGCGTCCTCCGGGAGTACCAAAGGGCGCAGAACGGGCCTCGCAATCGGGTGGGTCAGGCGTCGATCAGGTCCTTTTTGTCCCCGCGACCTTCCCAAGCGTGGCCCTGTTCCGTGTCCAGATGCGTGGCCTTCTTGTTTTTCAGGGCGAAGACATACACCAGCAGCGAAATGAAGATGGCCGCCGTGACGTAGGTGAAGAACAGGTCCTCCTGCCCGGCCTTCTGCAGCGCCGCACCGATCAGCGGGACCGTGCCACCGAAGAGCGAGTTCGCGATTGCGTAGCCCAGGCCGACGCCGAGGGCGCGGATGGAAGCCGGGAACAATTCGGCTTTCACCAGGGCATTGATGGAGGTGTAGCCACCAACCATCAGCAGGCCGCCCATCATGAGCAGGAAAGCAACGAAGGGATCCTTGGTGCCTGCAAGAGTGGAGAGCAGCGGCCACGTAAACAGCACGCCGGTCACACCGAACCATACGAGCAACGGCTTGCGGCCGATCTTGTCCGAAATCAGGCCATACACGGGCTGGAGCAGCATGAAGATGAAGAGGGCCCAGAAGTTGATCACGGAGGTGTCGGTCTTGGCAATGCCGGAGGTATCGTTCATGAACTTCAGGATGAAGTTGGTGTAGGTGTAGAACGCCACCGTGCCGCCAAGCGTGATGCCGATGCAGATCAGCAACGGCTTCCAGTGCTTGGTGAACAGGAGCTTCATGGTGCCGGGCTGAGCTTCGCCTGCAACCTTGACGTGTGCCGCACGGATCTGGTCAGCGGAGACCGTTTCTTCCATGGAACGGCGAAGCCAAAGCACTACAAGCGCTGCCACGCCGCCAATGGCGAACGGGATACGCCAGCCCCATTCAGTCAGGGCTTCCTTGGTCATGGTGTTCTGCAGGATCACGAGCACCAGAAGCGCCAGCATCTGGCCACCCACGAGCGTCACGTACTGGAAGCTCGAGAAGAAACCACGGCGCTTGGCCGTCGCGGCCTCGGACATATACGTCGCGCTTGTGCCGTACTCACCGCCGACGGAGAAGCCCTGGACTACCCGGACGAAGACCAGCAAGATGAGCGCCCACAGGCCAATGACATCCTGGGTTGGGAGGATGGCGATAGCGAATGAACCGGCCGACATCATGGTGACGCTCAGCGTCAGCGCGGCTTTGCGGCCCTTCCGGTCCGCGTAGCGGCCGAAGAACCAGCTGCCGATAGGACGCATGAGGAACGACGTCGAGAAGACGGCCATCGCTTCGAGGCCGGCCTGGAGGTCGTCCGAGGAGTTGAAGAAGTGCGACTGGAAATACGCCGCAAACGCCGTGTAGACGTACACGTCGAACCACTCCACGAGGTTGCCCGCGGAGCCCTTGAGGATGTTGCTCACGGCCCTGCGGGTCTGGGCGGCTTCGCTCAGAGGTGCAGCTTGTTGGGTGCTCATCAATGAACCTTCCTGGACGGCAGCAGCTGAGGCGGCCGTGTCTTGCCTGTGTTCGTTCTGTCCATGAAGCGGGTGCTCATGGCTTCGTTGCGCATGGCTCGTCGTCGACTAAGAAAGGCCCTCTTGGGGATGAAGAGGACGTATTCCAAACTATGGGTGATGCACGGCACAGCCAACGCGGGAACGGATTTCCTAACACTTCCTTAGGTTTCCGGCGCACGCTCGCTCACGTTCCGCGGGCTTGGGGTGGACGCTCGTTCACGTTCTGTGGGTTTGGGGTGGACGCTCGTTCACGTTCTGTGGGTTTGGGGTGGACGCTCGTTCACGTTCTGTGGGCTTGGGGTGGACGCTCGCTCACGTTCTGTGGGTGGTGGCCTTCAAGCGAGGGCGGGAATAGTGTTCCTGGCATGGGCACATTTCAGCGGGCAGTCGTCATCCTGAAAGAGGAAGCCGGACGAGTACCCCTGCCGCCCGGTCAAGTGGTTGGACTCGTGCTGGACTATGTCCTGGAGCGCCTGCACGGCACTCCTGTGCCACGGGCTCGGGGTTTGCAAAAAGTTGTCGGGACAGGTCTGATTCTGGCCGGCATGGTAATGACGGCTTGGGCTGTCGTGGAACGTCGACAACACACGGTGGGAAGTTTCGCCTTAGGTCGTCCCGAGACATTGGTAACCAGCGGCCCCTATGCCGTCAGCCGCCATCCGATGTACCTGGGCTGGTGGATGATCCATGCAGGTGTGGCGATTCTCAACGGTTCATACTGGGCTCTGGCCACCCTGCCTGCCGGAGTCTTGGTTGAACATCTGGGTGCGCTGTGGGAGGAAAAGATGCTCCAGCAGGAGTTTGGCGAACCATACCTTGAGTACATGAAGGATGTGCCGCGTTACGTCGGAATTCCAAGGCACAGGGAGTAATCCGGTCCTGACTGTCGAGAGAGGGTTGGATTCAAGAGGCATTTTGGTGCGAGAGCGTTGTGTTCACGTTGCGCACGCGATCTTGTTCAAGGCTCCTGCCAGCGACGGGTACTCAAACTTGAACCCCGCATCCACCAACTTCCGGGGCTCCACCCATCTGCTCTTCAGCACGAGCTCGGTCTCAGTCCGGATGAGAACAGCCCCGGCCTCAAGCAGCCACGCCGGGGTCGGAATGCCGAACGGGACACCCAGGCTCTGTCGCACCAAACCCATGAGCTCACGATTATCCACCGGGTAGGGCGAGGCGGCGTTGACCGGACCAGTCAACCCGGGCCGTCCGTGAATGAACAACACCGTTCGAAACAGGTCCTCGACGTGGATCCAGCTGAACTTCTGCGTCCCGCGACCCATGTGCCCACCCAAGCCAAGTCGGGCGAGGTTCCGGAGGGGGCCCATGACGCCACCGGCGCCCAGCACGATCGCAATGCGCAGCGCCACTTTCCGCGTAGACGGCACGACGGCGGCCGCCAGCTCATCCTCCCAGGCCCGGGCCACCTCCACGGAAAATCCGCTGCCCAACTCTCCCGAAATCTCGGACTGCGCATGGTCTTCCGCATGCCGATAAATGGTTCCGGTGCTCGAGTTGATCCACGTCCGGGGCGGTTCGGCACACCCGGCAACTGCACGCCCCAAGGCACGCGTCGTCTGCACCCGGGACTCCAGGATCTCCCGCTTGTGGCGCTCGTTGTAACGGCAATTCACGGATCGTCCGGCGAGGTTCACCAACAGTTCGGCGCCGTCCAGCGTTTTGGTGATGGCGCCGTCGTCGTCCCATTGCGCGTCAGCCGTCGCGGCCCGCCCAACCGTCCGGACCTGCCAACCATCCTCATGAAAGCGCCGCGCGAAGTAGCTGCCGATGAAGCCGGACGCCCCTGCGATCACCACAGTTTTCACGAGGCTTCCTTCACGCTGCGCACGAGCCCGAGGACGTCGTCGAACACCTTGCCGACCCCCGGGATCTTTGCGAGCGACAGGCCGCGGGCAACCAGCGGCGCTGCGCCGTCGATGAGCCTGCGTGTGCGGCGTTGGCCCTCGGATTTGTCGTAGACCCAAAACAGCGCGACACCCATGTACGCCAGCCACAGCAGTTCGGGCAGCTCGCCGCGCAGTTTCTTGGCGACGGCGGGCGAGGAGCCGTCGACGGCGGTGCGGAAGGTCGCGAGCGACGCGTCCCGGGCGGCGGTGGACGCCTCTCCGAACGGATTGACGGGCGACGTCGGACGGATCGCCGTTGAGATGAAGTCGGAACCGAACTGGTGGTACGGAGTCATAACGTCGATCCCGGTGTGAAGGACTGCCTTTAGCCGGCCGGCGAGATCCTGGACGTTTTCGAGGGCTTGGGCGGCAGCCACGGCGTGTTCATCCTGCACCTGGAGGTAGAGCTCCTGGACCAGCTCGTCCTTGGACGCGAAGTAGTAGTAGGCATTGCCCACCGACACCCCAGCCTCCTGGGCTATGGCGCGCATGGTGGTCTTCTCGAAACCGATCTCGCGGAACATCTTCAGCGCGACGTCGGCCACCAGTTGGCGGGTCTGTTCACTTTTGGCAGCCATTCGTCACTCCTCGCCTTTTGAACACGTTCAGAAATTCAGTATGGCATGAAATTGAACATGTTCAAAAGTGGCAGTGAGTGAGGGTTGGGGTGAAGGGAGTGGTTTGTGATGGATGGTCCGGTTTTAAGCGCGGTTTTGTGAGCGAGGGTTGGTGGGGCGAGGTGGGAGAATGGAACCGGTGCGGGCTGCATGCCCCACCGCCCAGTGCTAATACAGCGGGGCTGCCTCCGAAAGGGGGTGCCTGCGCGAACCACTACGAAATGGATGACCCATGCCCACGCCCTCTGGCTCCAGCACGCTCAGCAAACCGGCACCGCGCTTTGCCTCGATCGGTTCCCCCTACTTCGGCATCATGTTGGCCGTCATGGCCGTGGTGCTGATCCTCTCCAACATCGGAGCCTCCAAGGGCGTGGTGCTCGGCCCGATCATCACGGACGGAGGGTTCTTCCTCTTCCCGCTGGCCTACATCCTGGGCGACGTCATGAGTGAGGTCTACGGCTTCAGAGTGGCGCGCAAGGCGATCATCACCTCCTTCGCCCTTTCCGTGTTCGCGTCGCTTTGCTACTGGGTGATCATCATCCTGCCGGGCTTCGACGATGATTACGGAACGGCCAAGCAGGCGGCCATCGAGGGCGCGCTGGGGCCCGTTCCGCAGATTGTGCTGGCGTCGCTGCTCGCCTTCCTTGCAGGCCAGACCATCAACTCCTGGATTCTGGTGAAGATGAAGGCGCGCACTGGCGAAAAGAGCCTGTGGGCGCGTCTGATGGGTTCCTCGGTGGTGGGCGAATTCGTGGACACCCTGATCTTCTGCAGCATCGCGGCATCGGTGATCGGTATCTCCGACGTGGGTTCGTTCGTGAACTACGTCCTGGTGGGCTTCCTGTACAAGACCGCCGTCGAGTTCATCTTCGTGCCGATCACCGTGCTGGTGGTGGGCTGGATCAAGAAGCGTGAGCCGAGCTACGGGGTAGTGGCGGCCTAGCCCTTTTCGCCGGGTTCGCTGGAAAGGCGCGGGGTCGCTGGAAGTTTCCGGGCGCCGTCGCACGTTTCCCGCGAACTCGGCGGCGCACCCCCACCAAGCAACAGCTACGAGTAATACCGCCCCAGCGTCTCCGCCTTGAACTCGAAGAAGTCCCCGGATTCAATGGCCAGGCGGGCATCGTCCACCATTTTCACCACGAAGCGCTCATTGTGGATGGAGATCAGGGTTGCCGACAGCATCTCCTTGGCCTTGAACAGGTGGTGAATGTACGCGCGCGAGTAGTTGGCGCAGGCGTAGCAGTCGCAGCCTTCCTGCAAGGGGCCAAAGTCGTTCTTGTACTTTGCTCCGGACAGGTTGAAGCGCCCAAACGGTGTGTAGAAAGCGGAGTTCCGGGCCACGCGGGTGGGGGAGACGCAGTCGAAGGTATCGGCTCCGTTCTCGATGGCCGTGAAGATGTCGTCCGGTTCGGAGATGCCCAGCAGGTGACGGGGCTTGTCCTCCGGAAGCTCCTCATTGCACCAACGCACAATCGTGCCCAGGTTCTCTTTCTCCAAAGCCCCGCCAATGCCGTACCCATCGAAGGGCATCGCGCCAAGGTCACGGCACGCCTTCCGCCGCAGGTCCTCATACTGCGCGCCTTGGATCACGCCGAACAATGCCTGGTACGGCTTGCCCACACGCGAGGCAGTCAGAGAAGCGTGCTCCTCCAAGCACCGCAAGGCCCAGAGCCGCGTGCGCTCCAGGGACTCTTCCTGGTAGCCACGGGAGTTCTGCAGCGTGGTGAGCTCGTCGAAGGCGAACATGATGTCCGCGCCGATCTGGTGCTGGACCCGCATGGAGATTTCGGGGGAGAAGCGGTGCCGGTCCCCGTTGAGGTGGGACTTGAACCAGACTCCGTCGTCGTCGATGTGCGCCAGCCGTTCCTTGCCGGGGGCAACGGCGTCGTCAGGTCCCGAAGAGTCCACGTTCTTCATGTCGATGACCTTCTTGAACCCGGAACCAAGGCTCATCACCTGGAATCCGCCGGAGTCCGTGAACGTGGGTCCGGACCAGTTCATGAACGCGCCGAGGCCACCCGCGGCGTCGAGGATTTCCGGTCCCGGTTGCAGGTAGAGGTGGTAGGCGTTGGCAAGCACGGCCTGGGCGCCGAGGTCCGCAATGGACTCGGGAAGCACGGCCTTGACGGTGGCTTTGGTTCCGACGGCGATGAACGCGGGCGTCTGGATGGTCCCGTGCGGTGTGGTGATGGTTCCGGTCCGCCCCAAGAACGCACCCCCGTTCGCCTCCACGAGGGAGGACGACGGCGAACACGTTTCGGTCAGGCGCTTGCCCACCGAAAAGGAGAATTCGGATTGCCGGCCTGACAAACCGGGCAGCGCAGGGGAAGAAGCAGGAGCAGAGGAGGAAGCTGGCACGCTACCAAGTGTGCCAGCTTTACCGGGAGCAGCCTGCCGAATACGCCCTAGGAGCCGTAGTTTTCAGCCTTCCAGTTGTCCCACGAGGACCGGATGTCGGCCAGCGTGTGGGCCCCCAGATCGTAGGTCGAGGCGATGACCATGGACCCGCCGTCGGGCCTTTTTTCCGGAATCGGCAGCTGCTCGGCGACGATCAACAGGCCATCCCCGTGCTCGGCATAACTGTGGACCGTGAGGCCCACCTGGTGCCGGCTCTTGAACCAGACTTTGCCGGAGATCTTCTCACCCGTAGCGAGCGTGAGCGAGTACTCCTCCCCAACCGGAGGCAGATCCCCGAGGCCCAGCTTCTCAATGGCAGGACCACCTTTGCCGGGCAGAGACACGAAATGGGTCCGCCGCTGCCCATGGGGGTGCCGCTCCAAAGCAAAACGCAACTGGTGCAGGAAGGTCAGCCAACCCTGCGTAATGTCCTCGTCCCAGTCGGCCCACTCGGAATCGTGGTCCAAGGCAACCCTTGTGACGCGGACTTCCGTGCCGCCCGAGACGGGGTGGAGCTCAAAGACGTCCCCGCCATTGACGGTCAGGCTCGTGTGCTCGGGGCCTTCCACGACGTCAGTGTTGAAGTAGATCTGTTTGATTTCATCGGCGAGATCGTCGGCTTCCCAACCGTGCCATTGGGCCACCAACGACGGTTCACGCAGCATGGTCCACACCTGCTGCGCATCGGCATTAACCACAACGCTCAGATTGTTCGTCATGGCCCCGAATCTACCGCCGTTCGTGCCCACATAACAGGGCTTGAAATTCCGCGGCCCAAGGCGCAGGAAAAGCTACGCGCGCACGGATTCCAATTCGTTGCCGATCCGCCTGGCGAGCTCTTCCTCGCTGATGGTGTTCGAGCCGCCGTGTGCCCGCAGGAACAGCAGCGCTTCGAGGCGGAGGAAGCGCCAGTCCCGCTCGGCCTCGTGGTTGCCGTTGTCGATCGCGCGGAAGATTTCCTTGTCGTACAGGTTGGGTTCGTTCAGCGAGCGTTGCCTCACCCGGGCGTTGATCCGGGCCTTGAAGGGGTCTTCCTCCTGGGATTCCGGGGCGCGAAGCAGTTTCTCGTACACAGCTGCACGTTCGGTTTGTCCGGCTTCCCTGCAGATGAAGCTGGAAAGTGCCAGGGCCCGCTCGATCGAGGCCCACCTGTCGAGGTTCCCGTCGAAGGGCAGCACGTTCAGCAGGTCCGCCACAGCCAGGGCGTTGTCCGGATCGCGAAGCACGATGCACAGATCGAACGCCAGGTTGCTGAGGTCTCGGAGGCAGCTTCCGGACTTGGTGTTGATGCCTTTTGCGAGCCTGTCCGCCAGCACCTGGACGCCGTTCTTGCCTTTGTGGTTCGCCGCAGCGGCCCGCACCACGGCTTCGGGCGTCCCGTCCGGCTCGGGAATGAGCGCGAGTTCCTCGGCGCTGGGGCCGGTGTAGGTGGGCGGGGTTTCGGGTCGCGGCGGAACGACGACGGCGGGACCGGCGGGAGCGTCGGCGTCGGCTTCCGCTGCGGTGCTGGAGTCCGGGGTGCTGGAGCCGTGGCTGCGGGAGCCGTGGCTGCCGGAGTCGGTCTCCGCCGGAACGCCGTCTCCGGCAGGAATTCCGTCACCCACTGGAACGCTGGACCCAACAGCGATCCGCACCATACCGCCGTCGTCCATGGTCACGCGCAGCAAAGCAGCCACGCCGTAGTCATCGTTCTCAGCGTCGATGCTGATGATTTCCTGGGCCGGCCCGTCGCCGGGTGGGAACACGAAATCCCCGGGCCGCAGGTCCCCAGCCTGCTTTTCCCTGTACTGCTGTGTGGCTGGGCTGTGAGTCATCGGAAATCCTTTGGTTCTCTTGGGGTCCGCCGTCCAGTCTACAAAGATCGGCTGTCAGAGGGGCCGTGACCCGCTAGAGAACGACGCCCGAGAAAGCCAGCGCCTGGCGCACGAGGTTCCCGCGTCCGCCGTCGAATTCCTGCTGGACGGTGTCGCTGAGTACCTCTTGCGGGGTCATCCATGTCAGTTCCAAAGCGTCCTGCCGGGGTTCGCATTCGCCCGTAACAGGGATGACGTAGGCAAGCGACACGGCGTGTTGTCGTTCGTCGGTGAAGCCTGTCTGTGAGGGGGCCGGGAAGTATTCGGCCACCGTGAAGGGTACGGGGCTGATGGGCAGCTGCGGGAACGCAAGGGGGCCGAGGTCCTTTTCCATGTGCCGCAGGAGCGCAGCGCGAATGGTCTCGCGGTAGAGCACCCGGCCGGAGACGAGGTAGCGGACCATGTTGCCATCGGCGTCGCCCTGCAGGAGCGTGCCAACCTCGTTGACATACCCGAGCGGATCCAGCCTGACCGGAACAGCCTCCACGTAGACCATGGGGAGACGGCCGCGGGCTTCGAAGAGGTCTTCATCGGAAAGCCAGCCTGGATACGGGTCGGGTGTACGTACGCTCATGGTTAAGTTCTACCGCATCCCCGCCCGAAGTTCCGTGGAGGCGTCCCGGTGGCTGCGCGGTTACGCTCTCGGCAGCATTAGAGGGCCAGAATGGATTCGAGCGGCTCGCCGGATGCTATGCGTGCCAGGATGTCCGGCTCGGCGGCGTCCGATTGCAGCGCCTTCCCCAGGATGTCCTGTGCAGCTTCCGGTGAAAGCACGATCAGCCCGTTATCGTCTCCCAGCACCAAATCGCCGGGGTTGACCTCCACGCCCCCGCAACGCACAGGGACGTTCACGGCGGACCCGTTGCCGTGGAGCCTTTTGGTGGTCAGGCAGGACGTCCCGCGCGCGAACACCGGCAAGCCACTTTGCCGCAGTTCCAGTACGTCGGTGGCCACACCATCAACCACGACGCCGACAGCGCCTTGGGCGAGCGCCGCGGCTGCCGTCACCGCTCCGACGGGCGCATGCAGATGGTCGCCGAGCATGTCCACCACCAGGACGTCCCCGGGGCTGAGCGCCAACAGTGCACGGTTCATGGCGATGGCGTCGTGCCCGGCGATCCGGACGGTGACGGCTGGGCCGGCGATCTTCACGTTGTCCAGAAGGGATTGGATGGCGGGTGAGATGAAGCCCTCTTCAAGGAAGTGGCCGATGGTCGGGTAACTGACATCGGTCAGCTCGCGCACGAGTGTGGCGGTCACAGGGCAACCTCCGGGTTCCCGGCCAGGACGGCCACGCATTCGATTTCCAAGGAAACTCCCCACAGGCTCACACACACGGTGGTCCGGGCCGGCTTGGCGGTTCCGAAGTACTCCACGTACACGCGGTTGTACTCTTCCAGCTGGTCCTGGCTGGTCAGGTAGGTGTTGACCTTGACCACGTGCTCCAGGCTCGATCCGGCGGCTTCCAACACCCCCGCGAGGTTCTGGATGGTTTGCCGGACCTGCCCTTCGAAGGTGTCCGGCTGGTCATCCAGTCCGGAGATGGCGGGGATCTGGCCGGAGGTGAAGACAAAACCGTTCGCAATGACCGCCGGGGAAAAGGGCCCGACGGCGGGCGCCTGGCCCGGGATTCCGGCCAGGCGCTCGATGGTGGTGACGGTCACCGGGCTGCCGCGGCTTCCGTGGAGCCAGCGGTGGCGGGTGCCTCATCGACGGCATCGATGTTGCCGTACCGGGTTTCGGTCAGCAGGAAGAGTGCCACCAGGGAAAGTCCGGCCGCGGCCATGATGTACCAGGCAATCGAGGAACTCTGCCCCGTCATGCCCAGGAGCCACGTGGTGACGAACGGGGTGGCGGCGCTGCCCAGGAGACCGGACAGCATGTAGGCCACCGACAGTCCGGAGTAGCGGACCTTGGAGCCGAACAGCTCGGCCAGGAACGTGGCGATGGGCCCGTAGTTGGCGCAGAACGCGGTCATCATGGCCAGGTAGGCGACGAAGAGCAGTGCCACCGACTTGGTGTCCATGAGCCAGAACATCGGGAAGGCGAATGCTGCCTCGGCCGCCACACCAGCGAAGATGATGGGTTTACGCCCGTACCTATCCGAAAGCCTGCCGAAGAACGGGATGAGGAAGAGCCCCAGGATGCAGGAGGCCAGGACCACCCAGAGCATCAGGCTCTCGGAGTGGCCGAGTTCCTTCTTGCCGTAGGAGACGCCGGAGGCCACCAACAGGGTGAAGGTGCTGCCCGTGGAAAGGGTAGCGACACCGCCCAGGACAACTTGCTTCCAGTACTTGGCCATCAGCGCGGCGAACGGCATCTTGGCCTTGGCACCGGCGGTCTTGACGGCCTGGAAGGACGGAGTTTCCTCGATGTGCAGGCGGATGTAGATGCCCACGGTGACCAGGAGGACCGAGGCCAGGAACGGGATGCGCCAGCCCCACGAGTACAGGGCTTCGGTGCTGACGGTGGAGGCGACAATGAGGAAGGCCACGTTGGCGATCAGGGTGCCGGCGGGAACGCCAACCTGCACCAGCGAACCGTAGAAACCACGGCGGGAAGGTGGCGCGTGTTCAACAGTCATGAGCACGGCACCGCCCCATTCGCCGCCGAGGGCCAGTCCCTGGATGACGCGAAGGAGGAGCAACAGGAGCGGCGCCATGATGCCGATGCTGTTGTAGTCGGGCAACAGGCCAATGGCGAACGTCGCCGCCCCCATGGTCAGGAGGGAGACCAGAAGCATGGACTTGCGGCCCATACGGTCACCGAAGTGTCCGAAGATGATGGCGCCAACCATGCGGGCAATGTAGGCGGAAGCGAAGGTGCCGAAAGCCAGCATCGTGCCGACGATCGGGTCGAAGCTGGGAAAGAAGATCTTGTTGAAGACGAGGGCCGACGCCGTCCCGAAGACGAAAAGGTCGTACCACTCGACGGTGGTGCCAATAACGCTGGCGAGGGCAATCTTGCGCATCTTTGCCAGGTTCAGCCTGGATGTCGATGCGGAGGCAGTATCTACCGTGTGGGCCATCTGATTCTCCGGATGGGGTGCGGGGACGAGTGTCCGGTGCAAGGTAGCTACAACTATGGTGTGTGCCCGATCACACCATCAATGGCATAACTTCCATCAAACCGTGCCCGGGAATGTGAGAACACACATCTTCGCTGGTTCCGCCTAGGCCCAGGCCACTACCAGCCGGGCCGTCTTTGCAGGAACGGCGAGGTCTATCCCCGTCAGTTCCTGGAAGCGGTTGAGGCGGTTGAGGATGGTGTTGCGATGGCAGAAGAGTTGCTCGGAAGTGGCGGTGATGTTGCCCGTGCTGAGATAGTTCCGGACCGTCTCCAAGAGCCGTTCGCGCTCGCCGCCGCGACACTCAGCCAAGGCCTCCTCAAGTTCTGCGGCGAGGTCCAGCCCGGCGTCCTGCAGGTTCTGTTGGGCCAGCCGCGCCCAAGCGGAATCGGCGGAGAGGGGGCCCGAGTCCCGGGGGCGGAGCAGGGCGGCCAGGCTCTCGGCCGTGCGGGCGGCTCCAGGCAGTGCGCGCAGGCCAAGGACTTCGGGGACGTAGCCGCACGGGACGTCCACGACGCCGGGTGGCAGCTGATGGCTGTCGGCTTCGGTGCTGTGGGTCTCGCCTCGGAGTTCAGGTCCGCGCGTCCGCGAGGCCGGCAGCGCCCAGAACACGTAGGTGTTGCCGCCGGATTCGTGCAGGAACAGCCGTTGCCGGGTGTGCTGCCCTGAGCCGAACTGGGATGTTGCAGCCCGCAGTCGCGCACCGGGTTCACCGCTGGCCGCCACCAAGGCGAATCGCGCCTCCGGGTTGATGCCCAGCGCCGAGGCCACTTGCGCGGAAGTTTCCAGGGAGGGGCTGCTCTGGTTGAACAGGCGGGCAATGAACTCGCGTTGAATGCTCGATTCTTCCTGGGCCATCCTGACCCGTTCGGTCAGGTAGCTGGTGTGTGTGCGGGTGGCGAATTCATCCACGACGCTCCACACCTGGTCCACCCTGGTGGCCAGCAGGGCGGCGTCTTCGGTGTGCGCGATCTCCAGCAGTTCGGCCCACAGGATGCTGAAGTCCAGGCGAACGGCGGAGGTGAGGGACTCCGGCGGAATGCCGGCCCTGGCGCGCTTGGACCCGAGTGCGGAAGCGAAGTCGAGCAGGCCGTCGCGGCTGTCGATACGTCCATTCCTCAGGCCACTGATCAGCCGCCGAAAAGTCTCCCGTGCTGTCTCCTGGATTTCCAGGACCGTCACTTGGCTTTCGCCGTATTCGGGAATCTCGCGGACCCTCGTGGTGAAGGCTTGCGCCAGGGTGTCCAGCCTGCCCTCAAGCTGATCCACCAGCTCAGTCCACCGAGTGGCGTGCGCAGAAGTATCGGAATTGTGCATTCACACATTCTAGCGCCATGATTCCGTGGTGGATTGCTAGTCATTTTGGGAAAAACTACTGGCACTATGGATTGAGTCACACAAATTTGCCCGGGCACCCCCAACGTCCGGTCCCGTTCGCACTCATGGAGCAACAATGGCAAGCACGGTCAGCGGAGCCACGGACACCAGTCCCACGGCAGTACGCGTCGTCGATGAAAGCGTCACCAAGAAGGTGGCCCTGGCTGCCCTCGTGGGCACTGCGCTGGAATGGTACGACTTCTTCCTTTTCACCACAGCCGCTGCGCTGGTGTTCAACGCACAGTTCTTCGTCTCCCAGGACCCCTTCGTGGCCGCCATGGGTTCCTTCGCCACACTGGCAGTGGGCTTCGTGGCCCGCCCGATCGGTGGCTTCATCTTCGGCGCCCTCGGCGACAAGGTGGGCCGCAAGAAGATCCTCATGGTCACCATCGTGGGCATCGGCATTGTCACCGGCCTCATCGGATTGCTGCCGAACTACATGACCATCGGCCTGGCCGCCCCCATCCTCCTGGTGGCATTGCGCATCGTCCAGGGTCTCGCCGTCGGCGGTGAGTGGAGCGGTGCGGTGATTATCGCCGTCGAGAATGCTCCGGTGGAGAAGCGCGCACGCTACGCCGCCCTGCCGCAGATCGGTTCCCCGATCGGCACCATCCTGTCCTCCGGCGGCTTCTTCGGCATGCTGTTCCTGGTGGGACAGACCAACTTTGACGCCTGGGGCTGGCGTATCCCGTTCATCGCCGCCATCCCGCTGCTGGCCATCTCGCTCTGGATCCGCAGCCGCCTCAGCGAATCGCCTGAATTCGAAGCCCTGATGGAATCCGGCGAGACCGAACACGCGCCCATCCGTGGCGTGCTGAAGAACAGCTGGCGCCAGATCCTGGTGGGCATGTGCTCGGCGTTGCTCGGCATCGGTGGCTTCTACCTCATCACCAGCTTCGTGGTCTTCTACGGCACCAAGGTCCTCAAGCTGCCCTCCGAACTCCTGCTCCTGGGCACCCTGCTTGCTGCGGCGCTTGAGATCGGCGCCCTGATCTGGGCAGGCCGCCTGGGCGAAAGGTTCGGAGCCAGCAAGGTCATCCTGTGGGGCGGCGTGGCATCGGCGCTCATTGCCGTTCCCGTCTTCCTGGCCATCGACTCCCGCAACCCCGTCCTGGTGGTCCTCGGCATGATGATCGGCGTCGCCGTGCTGTCCATCCCTTACGCCGTCTCCGGAACCGCGCTGACCGCCCTGTTCGCCACGAAGGTCCGCTACACCGGCGTCGCCATCACCTCCAACACAGCCGGTGTCATCTCCGGCTTCGTGCCGCTGATAGCTACCGCCCTGGTGGCCGCCAATAACTCTTTCTGGCCCGGAGCCATCATCCTGTTGGTCGTGTCCGCACTGACCGCGCTCTCCGGCCTGTTCCTGCCCGCCCTTTCCATCGACGAAGAAGGAATGAAGCATTGAGCACAACCACCGCCGGCCACTTGATTGTGGGCCAACTCGAACGGGCAGGCATCAAGCGCGTCTACACCGTTCCGGGCGAGAGCTTCCTGGACGTCCTTGATGGCCTGCACGGCTCGCCGATCACCAACGTGGTGGCCCGCCAGGAAGGCGGGGCGGGGTTCATGGCGCTGGCCGAAGGCCGGCTGACCGAGCTCCCGGGCGTGGCCATGGTGACGCGTGGTCCCGGTGCCGCGAACGCCTTCATCGCCATCCACACCGCGCACCAGGACGCCACTCCGCTCATCCTGTTCGTGGGCCTGATCCCGGTGGCAGACCGTGGCCGCGAGTCGTTCCAGGAGTTCGACATCAACGCCTGGTTCGGCAGCACCGCCAAGAAGGTAGTCACCCTCGACGACGCCGCTTCCGCTGCCCGCGTTGTGGACGACGCGATCTTCACCGCCCTCAGCGGACGCCCCGGCCCCGTAGTGATCGGCCTCCCGGAGGACGTACTGGTGCACACTGTCGAGGACGTCACGGTGGAACCCCGCAAGGTGGCTCGTCCGGAGCCGGCCGCGGCGGACCTTGGCGCCTTGCAGCAAAAGCTGCAGAAGGCACGTAAGCCGCTGGTCGTCGTCGGCGGTGAAGGCTGGACGCAGGAATCCGGCGAGCAGCTGGCCGCGTGGGCGAGCCGCAACAGCGTCCCGATGGTGGCCGACTTCCGCGCTTACGACGCCGTTCCGCACCGCAGCGACGCCTACGCAGGCTACCTTGGCTACGGCCGCAATGACGCCAACGCCCAGCGCCTGGACGACGCCGATCTGCTCGTCTTTGTTGGCTGTGTCCGCGGCGATGTGCTGTCCGATGGCTACAAGCGCGGGCTCGACGCCGAAACAGTTGTGGTCAACGCTGACGCCAACCTCCTGGGCCACTTCGGCCGCGTGGACCAGCACATCATTGCTGACGTCACGGCGTTCGCGTCTGCTCTGGCCTCCACCAACGCTTTGGCCTCCACCAACGCTTTGGCCTCCACCAACGCCGCCGGCGAGCGCGAGGAAGGCTGGTTCGCCAGCGCCCGCGCCGAGCAACTCACGTTCTCTACGCCGCAGCCCGACGGCGGCATTGGCGTCGACCTGGGCGTCGCCATGGAGGTCCTCAAGAAGGAAATGGACCCCGATGCCGTCCTTACGTTCGGTGCCGGGAACCACGCCATCTGGCCCGCCCGCTATCTGGATCACAACTCCGCGAATTCCCTGGCCGCTCCCCGCAACGGTGCCATGGGTATGGGCATCCCCGCAGCCGTGGCGGCATCCCTGGCGTACCCTGGCCGCCAGGTGATTTCCGTGGCTGGCGATGGTTGCTTCATGATGAACGGCCAGGAGATCGCCACGGCCATGGGCTACGGCGCCAGGTTCATCGTTCTGGTAGTCGACAACGGCATTTTCGCTACCATCCGCGAGCACCAGGAAGCCCACTACCCGGACCGGCCTTCCGGCACGCACATGACCAATCCGGACTTCGCCGCGCTTGCGCGTTCCTATGGCGGCTACGGCGAGCGCGTGGACCGCACGGAGGACTTCGCAGCCGCGTTCCGCCGCGCCGTCGACTCCGGCCTCCCGGCTTTGCTGCACCTGCCGCAGGACCCCACCACGCGTTCCCCCAAGACTTCAACGAACTGACCGGAGCCTCACTGTGATCCAGCTTCAGAACATCATCAACGGCGAGTCCGCGGAGACCGCGGCACGCTTGCCGTTCTTCGACCCCGCCACGGGCCAGCAGATCGGCACCGCTCCGGACAGTGACGCTGCCGCCGTCGACTCAGCCTTCCAAGCCGCTGCCGCAGCTTTCAAGAGCTACAAGCGCACGACGCCGGGAACACGCCAGTCGCTGCTGTTGCAGCTTGCGGACCTCATTGAGGTCAACGTTGACCGCCTGCTCGAGGCCGAGGTCGCCTGCACCGGCAAGCCCGCGGCCCTGACCCGCGAGCTGGAAATTCTTCGAGGCGCAGACCAACTGAGGTTCTTCGCAGGTGCCTGCCGGGTTGTGTCAGGGACGGCGCAGACAGAGTATGTGGAGGGCTTCTCGTCCACCATCCGGCGCGAGCCCCTTGGTGTGGTCGCCCAGATCACGCCGTGGAACTACCCGTTCATGATGGCCATTTGGAAGATTGGTCCTGCCCTCGCCGCGGGCAACACGCTGGTCCTCAAGCCCGCTGACACCACTCCTTGGTCCACCGTGGTCCTGGCTGAGCTGGCCCAGCAGGTTTACCCGGCAGGTGTGGTCAACGTGGTCTGCGGCGGGCGTGAAACCGGCGCCGCAATGGTGGATCACGACATCCCGGAAATGGTCTCCATCACCGGTTCCACCCGGGCCGGCGCACAAGTCATGTCCGCGGCCTCGAAGACGCTCAAGGATGTCCACTTGGAGCTCGGCGGCAAGGCGCCCGCTGTGGTGTTTGCCGACGTCGACATCCAGCAGACCGCCAGCGAAATCGCCCTCGCTGCGTTCTTCAACGCCGGGCAGGACTGCACGGCGGTAACCCGTGTGCTGGTCCACCAGGACATCCACACGGAATTCGCTGCTGCTTTGGCTGATGCTGCCGCGGCCTTGCGCGTGGGTGAGGACCTGGGGCCGCTGAACAGCGCCGCGCAGCTGGAGCGGGTGGAGGGCTTCCTGTCCCGTCTCCCGGCCAACGCCCGGGTCCTGTCCGGCGGCAAGCGCACCGGCACGGGCTTCTTCTTTGAGCCCACGGTCATTGATGGTGTGTTCCAGACCGACGAAGTGGTGTGCGACGAGATCTTCGGCCCAGTGCTGACAGTCCAGCCATTCGCTACCGAGGAGGAGGCCCTGGAATTGGCCAACGGCACCAAGTACGCCCTGGCCTCCAGCGTGTGGTCCGAGAACCACGGCGTGGTGACCCGTGTGTCCAACGAGCTCGATTTCGGTGCCGTGTGGATCAACTGCCACCAGGTGATTCCGGCTGAAGCGCCGCACGGCGGCTTCAAGCACTCGGGCACCGGCAAGGACCTCTCCGTCTATGGCCTTGAGGACTACACCCGCATCAAGTCCGTCACCACCTCCCACCGCTAGAACCTGACATGAAACTCGACCTCCTCCTGCGCAACGCAGAGATCATCACCATGGATCCGGCCCGCCCGGTGGCCAGTTCGCTGGGCATCTGGCAGGGACGCATCGTGGGCCTCGACGACGAACTGTCCGGTCTGGACGCTGTTGAAGTCCTGGACCTCGGTGGCGCCACCGTCACCCCGGGTTTCATCGACGCGCATTGCCACACCACGTGGTTCGGGCTGGGCCTGGCGGAACTGGACGTCTCCGGAGTCCGCGGCCTGGAAGCGCTCTATGTGTTGCTTGCGGGCGCCGTTGCCAACGCCGGGGCCGAAGATGATGCGTGGCTTTTCGCCACCGGTTTCAGCCAGACCCAGCACGGCGGTTCCTTCCCGGACATCGCTGAGCTGGACCGCATCACGGGGGAGCGGCCGCTGTTCATGCGCCACAACTCAGGGCACATGGCCGTGGTTAACACAGCCGCGCTGCGGCTGGCAGGTGCCGAGTCGCCGTCGTTCCCTGATCCCGACGGCGGAGCCATAGTCCGCGATGCCGCTGGCCAACCCACGGGACTTGTCCAGGAGACGGCGCAGGAACTGATCCAGCAGCTGATCCTGCCGTATTCGCTGGAGGACATCGAGGCCGCCCTTGAACGCGCCACGTCGTACTACGCTTCCGAGGGCATCACGAGTTTCACTGAAGCCGGGGTGGGTGGCGGGTGGATCGGGCATAGCCCGGCTGAGCTTGCCGCGTATCAGGGGGCTGCGGCCAGTGGTCGGCTCCACGCCCGGGCACAGGTCATGCCGGTGCTGGACGTGTTGCATTCCCTCGAAGGACATTCCTCGGATAGCCCCGGCGCGGCTCCGGTCGGACTGGATTTGGGCATCACCAGTGGCTTCGGGAACGAGTATTTGTCGCTCGGTCCCGCGAAGGTCTTCATGGACGGCTCACTCCTGGGTGAAACCGCGGCCGTGAGCCACGAGTTCTGCAGCCACGGCCACAAGGACAACCGCGGCAACATCGGCTACTTCCAGGCAGACCCCGCCCAGCTGCGGAAACGCATTGAGGCCGCCTACGCCGCCGGCTGGTCCATCGCCGCGCACGCCATCGGAGACCGGGCCATCGACCTCGCCGTGGACATCATCACCGAATGCCAAGCCACCTACGGGCCGCGCAGGATTCCCAACAGGATCGAACATGCCTCCATGACCCGGCCTGAGCAACTGGTTCGCCTGGCTGATGCCGGTATCGCCGTCACACCTCAAGCAAGCTTCTTCCGCGACGGCGGCGACGGCATGACAGCGTCCCTGGGCCCGGACCGCCTGCCGTGGGCCTACCGGGCAGCCACTTTCCTTGATGCCGGAGTTGTTGTGGCAGGCAGCTCCGATCGTCCCGTCGCCGACGGCAACGTCCTGCGAGGCATGCAGGCTTTTGTGGACCGCCGAACAGGGTCCGGAGCGGTCTTTGGCAACCCGGATGAGCGACTCACCCCTCAACAGGCGCTTGCCGCCTACACCAGCGGCGCCGCCGCGGCCACGGGGTCACTCGGTGAGAAGGGCACGTTGGAACCGGGCAAACTGGCCGACTTCACCGTCCTTTCCGCTTCACCCCTGACAGCACCCGCCATCAGCGAACTGCAGGTCCTGGCCACCGCCGTCGGAGGCCGCTTCACGTATCAATCAACCGACTTCCACGCTGCAACCCATTTCCACACTGCGCAGTCGCCCCTCGTGACGACCGGCCAAACCCATCAGAGCAATTAGGGGAAACCATGACTACCACCACAAGTTTCACCGCCCGGGACACCGCCTTCGTTCAGGACTTCCGGACCATGAGCGTCTTCGGTGCCACCGGGAACGGCGGCGTGGACCGCCAAGCCGCCACCGTTCCCGACGGAGAACAGCGTCGCTGGCTCACCGGCTTGCTTGAAGAGCACGGCTTCACAGTGAAATTCGACCATGCCGGCAACCAATGGGGGCTCTATGAGGCCGTGCCCGGAGCACCGTTCGTGGTGGTCGGCTCGCACATGGATTCACAGCCGACGGCGGGACGTTACGACGGCGCGTATGGCGTCCTGGCTGCTGCCCACGCCGCGTTCCGCCTGGCAGCCCGCTGGGAAGCCGGCGCCCCGGCACCCAAGTTCAACCTCGCCGTCGTGAATTGGTTCAACGAGGAAGGCAGCCGCTTCAAGCCGTCCATGATGGGGTCCTCCGTGTACACCGGCAAGCTGGAACTTGAGGACGCCCTCAACACCAAGGACGCCGCCGGGGTTACTGTCCGCGACGCGCTGGACTCGATCGGTTGCCGTGGCACGTTCGAAGGGCCGGAGGCTGCGTACTGCGCGGAAATCCACATCGAGCAGGGCCGCAGCATGGAACGCGAGGGCATCACCATCGGCCTGGTCAGCTCCAACTGGGCAGCGAACAAGTACGAGTTCGTGGTCCACGGAGAGCAGGCGCACACCGGTTCCACGGTGATCGCCGACCGCAAGGATGCCCTCCTGGGAGCATCCATGCTGGTGGTTGCTGCCCGTGAACTCGCCGATCGCTTCCCGGGCGTCCTGCACACCTCCGTGGGACAGCTCAACGTATATCCGAACTCACCTGTGGTGGTCCCCTCCCGGGTGAACCTGCTCCTGGACCTGCGCAGCGCTGATGAAGCAGTGCTCGCCGAAGCAGATGCACTGCTGCACGCCCGCATCACGGACATCGAACGGCTCGCCAACGTCTCCGTGGAGAAGAACCACTCACACTCCTGGGCAGTCACCCCGTACCAGCCCGAAGGCGTGGAACTCGCAGCCAAGGTCGCAGCCGATCTGGGACTGTCCAGCAAGGAAGTCATGACCCTCGCCGGGCACGATTCCACCAACATGAAGGACCTGGTCCCCACAGTGATGCTCTTTGTGCCCAGCGTGGATGGCATCTCCCACAATGAGCACGAATACACGAAGGACGAGGACATCGTCGCGGGGCTCGCCATGCTCACCGAGGTTGTTGGCCGGCTCTGTGAGGGGGCGTTGGAGGACTAACTGCGCAGCACTACGATCGACGCCGGCGCCGACCCGCCTGCCGCATCAGGGTTGGCGACGTACAGGACATCGTCCTCGACCCTCGCGTCGACGCCCGCGGTGTGGAGCCGCCCCAGCAAAGGTTCCAGTTCGCCGTCGTACTCGAACGCGAGGTCGCCGTTCCCGCTGTCCGCACCGTGGATGATGCGAAGGATTCCGCCGTTCTTGGTGGTGAACGTGGCTGATTCGTCGTCTTCGGTCCGGGGCCGGGCGCCGATGTTCCGGAGGTCGTTGGCTGCGACACCTACCAGCGGGCTGACCCACGTTGCCACTACGGTGAGGGCGGGATCGGCCTCCGGCGAGGTGGCCCACGAGCCGTCAGCGGCCCGCTGAGCCGGGAAGGCGAAGAACTCGAACCCGTCATCGGCCGAGATCTGCACAGTGGCGCCGTCGGGGGTTTGGTGAAGTTCGGCCTGGGTGCCGTCGTCTTCGGTGCGCCGTGCGAATTCCTCCAGGTCTCCGACTTCCACGCTGAAGACAGTGATGGCGTCCAGGGGGTGGCCGTGATCCACGCGGCCTACGGCAAGGCGGCCGGAACCGGCGTCGAACTCCAGCCAGTCGCCGTCGTCAACGGTCGCTGCCAAACCCAAGGCGCGCAGCAGCGCGGACCATTGTTCCGGCCGTGAGGTGTAGTGGATGGGGCGGGCTCGCAGCATTGGTCCTCCGGTTTCTGGCGGTCAGTTCCCAGCCTATTCCGCGTGGCCGTATCCGTGCCCGTCCCTTCCACAGCAGAATGGGACCATGCCCATCGAGCTTGAGGAAATGATCGTCAAAGACGGTGCCGCGTGGCGCGCGTGGCTCTCCGAGCATGCTGCGGACAGTCCCGGCGTGTGGCTGGTCCTGCACAAAAAGGGCGGCAACGTCACGGAACTGGACTACGACGCCGCCCTTGACGAGGCCCTCTGCTTTGGCTGGATCGACGGCCAGTCCAGGAGCCGCGACGCCGAAAGCTACTTCCAGCGCATGACCCCCCGCGGCCGCCGCAGCATCTGGTCCGCACGGAATGTGGGGCACATCGCCCGGCTGGAAACCGAAGGCAGGATGACCGACGCCGGTCGTGCCGCCGTCGATGCCGCCAAAGCCGATGGCCGCTGGGAAGCTGCCTACGCCGGCCCCGCGGACTCAGTTGTGCCGGATGACCTCGCAGAAGCAATCGCCGCTGTCCCCGAGGCCCAGGCAATGTTCGACGTCCTGACCTCCCAGAACCGCTTCGCCCTGATTCATCGCACTAACCTGGTCAAGCGGGCCGATTCCCGGGCGCGGAAGATCGCCGGCTTCGTGGAGATGCTTGCCCGGCACGAAACGCCGTACCCGCAGCGCAAGAAACCCAACTGACTGGCAGTAGTGGTTGTTTTGAAGCCTCATAACAACCACTACTGCGAGTTAGTTGGGGCAAGCGTGGCGGCGGCCTCGAAAGTCATCCATGCTTGCAGCTGGGTGGAAAGTTCGACGCCGGTACCCGCCGGATATGTTTCGGTCGCAGGCCGAAGCGGGTCGGGGGAGAAGAGTAACGGAGGGTTACCCGTTGCCCGGCTACGCGCCAGTTCCGGTGCTTCCCGGCGGCCCGTCCAGAAGGCCGCGGCCGTCGAAAGAACCATCTCCTTCGCTGTTTCGCGTGTTGTCGCGGGCAGCCGGTTGTCCCGACCCGCCAGGCCCAGGTAGCGGACCAGGATGCCGGTGAAGAGGCCGCCATCGCCGGTCCCATCGCCACGGATCACGCGCGTGCCCGGCACCGTCAACTCGCGGGCGACGGCGTCAACCAGTCGTGCGGCCCGGTCAAGGTTTTCCTGTCCGCCGAGCTCCAGCAAAGCCCCGAGGATGGGTCCCTGGTTATACGTGTACACGGCCTCTTCCAAGACTGTTGCCCCGTTCCGGATCCGGATCCCGTCCTGGTAAACGCCCCGCTCGGCATGAAGGAGCCTTGAGTTGAGCCACTGCACCAGTGCCTGCGCCCGCTCGCGGTGGCCGGTCCGGGCATAGAAAAGGGCCACAGGAGCGGTGGCCGGGGTGTTCTTGAAGTCCCTCTTGGTGCTCCAGAACGTGCCGCCGCCGAGGTCGTCGGTGGAGGCTGAGTCGAACTGCAGGGTCAACCGTTTCCGGATGTACGCATTACGACGTCGGCCCGGTTTCCGGGTTTCCTCCGCCAGCTTTTCGAGCCTGTGCGTTGCGAGGGCCAGCCACGCCATGTCGTCGTAGTAATGGTTCTCGAACCTCAGCAGGTTCCGTAGCCGGATGGTGGTGACCAGCCGTGAAGCGAGCCGGCCTGCGCTCGGGCGGGACTCGCCGTCGAACCTTGTTCCCGTGGCGAGTTCCCGGCGACCGGCGTCCACCAGGCAGTCCACGTAATGCGCCTGCCACCAGTAATGCCACGGACCCAGAAGGCTGCGGGCGCTGCTGCCGGGAATTGTGATGGCCCCGATATGGGTGCCGGGCAGGAACAGGAGCCGCCTGCCAAAGCTGCGGGTCACGGAACGGGCCGCCTGGTTGGCGCGGGCGGCCCACTCGCTGGGGTTCGTTGACGGCTCGGTGCTGCTGGACATGGACCCAGCCTAGCGGGGAGCCGGGGTGCGCTGGCTCACAATTCCAGTTAACATGCATTAACGGATTTCGGCATCAAGGAGGATGGATGGACATCAACGGCACGGTGGCCCTGGTCACTGGCGGCGCGTCAGGTTTGGGGGCCGCTACGGCAAAGCGACTGTTCGACGCCGGGGCCTCGGTGGTGCTGGTGGACCTGCCACAGTCGGCGGGCGAGGCCTACGCGGCGGAACTGAATTCCCGAAGCGTCGGCGGCAAAGCTGTCTTTGCCCCGGCTGATGTCACCAACGAAGCCCAGATACAGTCCGCGGTGGACACAGCATCATCGCTGGGCCCCTTGCGCATCGTGGTCAACTGCGCCGGTATTGCGACGCCGGGCAAGGTTCTTGGGCGGGACGGCGTACTGCCCCTTGAGACTTTCAACAAGGTCATCCAGATCAACCTCATCGGCACCTTCAACGTCATCCGCCTTGCCGCCGCGGCCATGGCGGAAACCGAGCCCGTCTCAACAGAGCTGGGTGGTCCTGAGCGCGGAGTCATCATCAACACCGCTTCCGTGGCTGCCTTCGAAGGCCAGATCGGCCAACCTGCATACGCAGCCTCCAAGGGGGCAGTTGCCGCCATGACCCTTCCGCTGGCACGTGAACTGGCACGGTCGCTGATCCGGGTGGACACCATTGCGCCGGGCATTTTTGAGACCCCCATGATGGCCGGACTTCCCCAGGCGGCGCAGGACTCGCTGGGACAGCAGGTTCCCCACCCGGCACGCCTTGGCAGGTCCGCGGAATACGCCAACCTGGCCGCCCACATCGTGGAGAATGCCATGTTGAACGGCGAGACCATCCGCCTGGATGGCGCTATCCGGATGGGAATCAAATGATGGGTGATTACAGCGGTGCGCCCGTCCCAGCCGGTTCCGTGCCCGCCTCGGTGGCAGGCCTGCCCACGGCGGATTTCTTCGATTTCGAATCGCTGCTCAGTGTGCAGGAACAGCGGAAACTCAACGAACTCCGGGCCTTTCTTACCACCGAGATCGCACCGTACGCCGGGCAATGGTGGGAGAAGGCGGAATTCCCCGAGCACATCCTGCCCAAACTCGCCGCGCTCCGGCTCAGCGCCCCTGCCCAACGCGGGTACACGCACCTTTTCGCGGGGCTCGTGATCGCCGAGATGACGCGTGTGGACACCTCGATCGCCACCTTCTTCATGGTCCACCACGATCTCTTCGTAGAGTCCCTGTACGACTTCGGCAGCGACTCCCAGCAGGACCGCTACCTCGACGACGCCTCGAACCTCCGGACCACAGGGGCCTTCGCCCTCACCGAACCGGATCACGGTTCCGATGTTGCAGGCGGTATGGAAACCACCGCCCGCCGGGTGGAAAGACCAGCCTCCGACGGCGGTGACTACTGGGTGGTCAACGGCGCCAAACGCTGGATCGGCAACGGGACGTTCTGCGATTACATGCTGGTGTGGGCCAAGGATGAAGCCGACGGAGCCATGCGTGCCTTCATTGTGGACGCGTCCTTGCCAGGCATTACCCGCAGCCGGATCGAGAACAAGATAGCCCTGCGGACAGTGCAGAACGCGGATATTGTCTTCCAAGACGTGCACGTTGCCGAGGCAGACCGGTTCTCAGGCATCAACAGCTTCGCCGACACCAACCACCTGCTCCGGGGATCGCGCATCATGGTCGCCTGGCAGGCAGTAGGCCAGCAATTGGCCGCCTTCGACGTCGCCCGGCAGTACGCCGTCGAACGTTTGCAGTTCGGTCGTCCGTTGGCGAGGTTCCAACTGGTCCAGCAGAACCTTGTGGAAATGCTCGGAAACGCAGTTGCCAGCATGGGAATGATGGTTCGCATTGCCCAGCTGCAGGAGGACATCTCCACGGACGCCAATGGAGTCCGGCACGGGGGCGCGGACATGGCCCAGGTGGCGCTCGCAAAGGCCTACTGCAGCGCCCGGATGCGCGACACCGTGGCCCGCGGACGTTCCATCCTTGGTGGGAACGGGATCGTCAGCGATTACCGGATGGCCAAAATCTTTGCCGATGCCGAAGCCATCTACACTTACGAGGGTTCGTACGAAATCAACTCGCTGATTGCCGGCCGGGCCGTGACGGGCGTATCCGCCATCGCCTAGGCTGCGGGAATCTTCTCTCCGGCTTCCACCCGCACATCGATCGAGTTGCCCCGGACGGGCATGGGGCAGGTGCCATACGGCGTGAAGGCGCTCGGGTAGTTGATGGCACGGTTGAAATCGATCACCACTGAGCCATCAGGCCGGGGGCGGGGTATGAAGACTTTGCGCCACTCGTCAGTTGTGTCCCCGTTGGTTTCGTCGTGGAAAGTGACGTTGAGCGCGCCAAGCTTTTCCGCCTCGGCATGGAGGCGGATCTCGTGCCCGATACCCGGGACATGGAAAACAACCTCGCCCACCGAACGGTGCACGCCGTCCACCAGGGGGTTTGCCGTGCCGATGGGGACATCCTGTGGTTCCTCGTAGGGCTCAAAACGGCCACTGATGACCCACGCCGGGTTGTAATCGTAGGTCGGCACGGCCGTGAACTCCGTCAGGACCGGGGAGGCGTCATCGCGGGTGCGGATGGCGTACTTGTCAGCGCGCATGGCCAGTTCCACCACGACCTGCTTGCCGTCAGTCCCGCCGTACTGGACCCACATCAGCGACTCTTCGTCCTCCAGGACTGCGCTGATGGTTCCGTCCACCGCCTCGCCTGTGGCCACTACCGTGAGTCCGTCCTCGGCGCTCGACGTCAGGAAGGCCGTTGTTCCGTCCGTTGACCACAGGCCCGGCGCCAGGTCCACCGGAGACGGTTCCGCGGCAAGCCACTGGAATGACGTCAACGTCAGCCAGCCGTGTTCAGTGGCCAGGGCTGAATTCCGCCCCTCACGGAACCGCTCCCAGCGGGCGATCAGGGGGTCGGTTGCTGTGGTTGGCGAGCTCATGGTTCTCCTAGGCTGAGGGTCGCGCGCTGTGTGCATTCCTCTCAACCATGCACCAGCGGGTTGCATTCCCTTGGAACGGCTCGCGCTGGCCCCCAACCCATGCCAGCGCGAGCCGCGTGTAATGGCACGCCCGGAGAGCCCCGGGAGTGGTCCATCAAAGAGTCAGTGTCAGTTCCCGTCACTTCATGACGCGGCGGATCCTCAGTTCGATTCGAAGAAGGAGACTACCGGGGGCTTGGCTGTGGACACCGGAACAGCATCGGATGCCAGGGGGTAGAACGCGATCCGGACCGGTGCGAGGGCGCCCTCCCCGACAGCTTCCAGGGCCACTTTGCACTGGACCATCCTGGACACATTCTCTTCGCCGACGGGAAAGAGGACGTGGACCGCCGAGTCCTGGTACATGGCGGTTGCCCCGGTCCCTCTGAGTTGTCCTTTGACGGCATCTCCAAGGAGGGCGAGCTGGGTCCAACAGTGGCTGCGGCTTCCACGAAGTCCGGGCATGGAGATGACCGCCAGTGCGTACGCCCCCTGGCACCCTGCGGCGAACCCCGATACCTCGTGGATCCGGCGTTGGAAATGGGCCTTCGTGGCCAGGCCCGTATAAACATCGGTGCAGGAAATGGGCGGCGCGGACTCGGCTGCCTCGGCCCAGCCTTCGGCCAGCGACTGGAGGGCGTCGATGTCCAGGGATTGATTCGCCGCCGTGAAGAGGGCCCTGAAATCCATCATGGTTTCGCTGATGCCCACGCCATTCCTGGCCCGCGCAGCGCCCAGGGATTTGGCCGTGTTTGCCGGAATGACGGCCCTTGTGGCGAGGGAGGTCACCACCGTCCGGACCTCCGGCTGGAACCAATCGGATCGAAACCGCCAGCCTGCCTGATAGCTGGTGGTTTGCCACCGGCGCAGCAAAAGATGCCGCGGAAAGGCGCATTCGGCAAGTGGCTTTGTCCGGAACGATGTCATATCGGAACAGTGCCCACCGACGCCGTTTCGTGACGACGCAGGTCCAAGAGAACGTTCGTAAATATTGTGGACAAAATCGCGTCACGACTCACTGCTGGCCTCCACTTCATCTATATGGGCACGGTTCATTACGTTTTGGGGGCGCTTAGATGGCACGGGGGTCACGCTCGAGCAACAAATCCAACCGTGGAGTCAACGACGACGGACATCTGATTGAGCTGGTCCGCAACGGAGATATGTCGGCTTTCAACCACCTTTATGAGCGCCACGTAGCCATCGCCTCCACCGTTGCCAAACGAAACGTGGACAATCCAAGCGATGCTGAAGACGTAGTAGCCGAAGCCTTCCAATCGGTGCTCCGGAGCCTCGTGGCCGGCAAAGGGCCCGACACCTTCTTCCGGGCATATCTGTTATCCACAGTGACCAGGCTCTCGCACCAGCAGAATCGTAAGAGCGGCAGGCTGCTTCCCAGTGGTGATGAGTCCTTGCTGGACCAATCCATGGCCGAGCCTGACGCCGCCGTCGAGGCTTTCGAATCCAACACGGTGGCGCGGGCGTTCCGGTCGTTGCCCGAACGCTGGCAGGCCGTCCTGTGGTACCTCGACGTTGAACGCATGAAACCAGCGGCAGTTGCCCCGATCCTGGGATTGTCGGCCAATGCCGTCTCCGCCTTGGCCGTACGCGCCCGTGAAGGACTGCGGAGACAGTACCTGCAGTTCCACGTTGCAGAAAAAGGTGATGACAGTTGCGCAGAATTCGCTACGAAGCTCGGCTCCTTCATTCGGGGCGGCCTCGCAACCGGCGCCGCGGCCAAAGTTCGCGGGCACCTGAGCGGTTGTGCACAGTGCACCGCAGCCCTCGCTGAGTTGAAAGATGTTCAGGGAACCATGCGTGCGGTGCTCCTGCCCCTGATCACGGGCATACCGCTGGCAGCGTGGGTGGGAAAAGGGGCCGGGCTTGGGGTGCTGGGTGGGATTTTGCCGGTCAAGGGATTCCTGGCCGTACCCGCCTTGGCACATCCGGCCGCCATGGCACTCACCACGGCTGCCGCCGTCGGATTGGTGCTGGGTGCCGCGGGAATCGTGGACCTCATTGTGCCCGATGCTCCGCCGGAGCCCCAGGCGGTCGAAACGGGTGCCGTATCTCCACAGACGAGTCCGTGGCCGACCCCACCCCCGCCGCCGAGCACCACCACGCCGCCCACCGTTCCTCCGCCTGCGCCCGTGGAAGAGCAGCCGGTGCCTTCCGCTCCGCCGGAGCCGAAGGCCACGCCCGTGCCGGTCCCGACGCCATCCGCTACCACCGCGCCCACCGCGCCCAAACCGCGCTCGACGTCGTTGGCTGCCGTCAGCGGCTCAGCAAAGTGGGTGACCACAACGAATCGTAACGGCGCGCAGACCTCAAGCGTTTCAAGCTGGGATATCACTTTCACCGCATCGGGAACCGAGCCCTTGGGGAGCGGCAAGGTTGTGCTGGCGCTGGATAACGATGTCCTGATCGGAGCCGAGCCCGTGGCGGCTCCTGCAGGCTGGTCGTGCTCGGCGATAAATTCCAGCGCGGTGTCCTGCGTGACGGATTTGGTCCAGAGAAGCAACCTCCACTTCCATCTGGAATCCGTCCCTGGAGATCCCAATTCCGGCGGCCTGCTCAGCTACTCCCTCAGTGGCACAGGCCTTACCACCGCCAACTTTGTTTGCAAATACTGATGGGAGCCGCGATGGTACGGGTAATGGTGACAGGTGTCGGTGGGTCAACAGGGCTTTCGCTGTCACGTCAGCTCAGGGATTTGGGGCACTGGGTTCTGGGCGTCGATATGCGGCCGGTCCATGGTTCGGCGGCAGATGCGGTGGCCGTGGTTTCGCCGGTGGACGCTCCCGGCTACTTGTGGGAACTGCGCGGACTCGTGGCCGCGCACGGCATCGATCTTGTCATTCCGACGGTCAGCGAGGAGTTGGTGGCCGCCGCAGCGGCCCGGAAGGATTTTGCACCCGGAACGGAGATGCTGATTGCAGACCCTGCGCCGGTCTCCATTGCGAACGATAAATACCTCACCATGAAGTGCTTGGACAATGTTGGCGTCGCCGTGCCTGACTTCGGTTTGCCGGGAGACTTCAGCTCCATGAATGAGGCCATGGCCAGGATGGGCGGATGGTTGGTGGTGAAACCACGGGTATCGCGGCGCGGGCGGGGAGTGCAGGTTCTGGAAAGGCATACCGACGGCGGCCGGAACGCTGAACGCATCTGGCGTACCTTGGACGATTCCTGGCTTGTACAGCGCTTCGCTACTGGAACTGAATACGCACCCATGGTGTACCGAAGTGGAGCTGAAGGCGATCACCACGACGTTGTGGTGGTGCTGGAGAAATCTGAACTCAAGTATGGACGCTGGGGCAGTGCCGTCTCGGTCAGGAGGCTCGAGCCGTCGTCGGCGTCCGACGTCGCCGGCACCGCAGCCGCGGCCACTGCGGCCCTGGGCCTGACGGGGGCCGTAGATATGGACATCCGGCGCATGCCTGACGGAACGCCGGTGGTTTTGGAAGTGAATGCGCGGTTCGGCCCGCATAGTGCGTACGCGCCCGAACTCCTGCACCAGGCCATGAAGAGATACGTTGCCGGGCGGGTGTTGGGAGGAGCTGAGTGACTTTACGGCCGGACGCAACAGCGCGTGCCAAATTTTGAGACACATTCTTTGCTGGGGTTGGGGCCGGGTAAGATCCCGTAGGAAACAACAGTAATCCGGCTCACAGTATCCAGCGCAGTGTACGGGCCAACCTCTCCCCGAAGGTATGTATCCATGGTTCACACTGCCCATCAAGACACCGACCTCGCTGCAGAACTGCGCGCCGATGTGCGTCGCGTATCCACCCTGTTGGGGGAGTCCCTGGTCCGGCAACACGGTCCGGAACTGCTCGAACTCGTGGAGCAGGTCCGCTTGCTGACCAAGGAATCAAAGGAAGCAGCGCGGGGCGGCGCTGACGCCACGGGCCCTTGGAGCGCGCACGACGTCGTTGCCCAGGTCCGCGAACTGCTCGCCTCCTTGCCACTTGAGCAGGCGACCGACCTGGTCCGCGCGTTCGCGTTCTACTTCCACCTCAGCAACGCAGCTGAACAAGTACACCGGGTGCGTGGCCTGCGTACACGCCAGGAGAAGGATGGCTGGCTGGCCAAGGCCGTGTCGGAGATTGCCGGACAAGCAGGTCCCCAGGTCCTGCAGGACGTCGTCAACGAGCTGGACGTCCGTCCGATCTTCACGGCCCACCCCACCGAGGCTTCCCGGCGTTCTGTGCTGGACAAGATCCGGAAACTCTCCGATGTCCTGGCCCAACCGACGCAAGAGGGCACCTCCGCCCGCCGCCGCCAGGACCGCCAGCTCTCGGAAATCATCGACCAGATGTGGCAGACCGATGAACTCCGCCAGGTCCGGCCCACCCCTGTGGATGAGGCACGCAACGCGATCTATTACCTGAACAGCATCCTCACGGACGCCATGCCGGAAATGCTCACCGACCTCGCGGAACTCCTTGCCGAACACGGCGTGAAGCTTCCTGCCGCCGGTGCCCCGCTCCGTTTTGGTTCGTGGATCGGTGGCGACCGCGACGGCAACCCGAACGTCACGGCGGCAGTGACCCGCGAAATTTTGCAGCTCCAGAACCAGAACGCGGTCCGCATCGGCATTGCACTGATCGATGACCTGATTTCCGTCCTGTCCAACTCGACTGCCCTGTTCGGTGCGGACCAGGAATTGCTGGACTCGATCGAGGTGGACCTGAAGAACCTGCCGGGCCTGGACAAGCGCATCCTGGAACTGAACGCCCAGGAGCCCTACCGGCTCAAGCTCACGTGCATCAAGGCAAAGCTCATCAACACGGGCAGGCGTATTGCGGCCTCGACCCACCACGAGCCGGGCCGGGACTACTCCACAACCCCGGAGCTGCTGGCCGAGTTCGGACTCCTGGAAACCTCGCTTCGGAACCACTCCGCAGCACTGGTGGCCGACGGTGCACTGGCACGCGTCCGCCGGGCCATCGCCGCTTTCGGCCTCCACCTGGCCACCCTCGACATCCGTGAGCACGCCGATTACCACCACGACGCCGTTGGGCAGCTGGTCGACCGGCTGGGAACTGAAAAGCCGTACGGCGATCTGACCCGCGAAGAGCGGTTCGAATTCCTTGGCGCCGAGCTCGCGTCGCGCAGGCCGCTCTCCGGCCACCCGATCAAACTTGAGGGCACGGCTGACGGTACCTATGACGTCTTCCGCAGCATCCGGCAGGCCCTGCACACTTATGGCCCGGACGTGGTGGAGACCTACATCATCTCCATGACCCGTGGTGCCGACGACGTCCTGGCCGCGGCAGTCTTGGCCCGCGAGGCCGGCCTGATCGACCTCTTCGGCGCAAAACCCCACGCCAAGATCGGTTTTGCTCCGTTGCTGGAAACCGTGGAAGAACTGCGTGCCTCAGCGGAGATCGTGGACCAGTTGCTGTCCGATCCGTCCTACCGCGAACTCGTGCGGCTCCGCGGCGACATCCAGGAAATCATGCTCGGTTACTCGGACTCCAACAAGGAATCCGGCGTGATGACCAGCCAGTGGGAGATCCACAAGACCCAGCGCAAGCTGCGCGATGTTGCCGCCAAGCATGGCGTGCGCGTCCGCTTGTTCCATGGCCGCGGTGGTTCCGTGGGCCGTGGTGGCGGACCCACGTACGACGCCATCATGGCCCAGCCGAACGGTGTCCTTGAAGGCGAAATCAAGTTCACCGAGCAGGGCGAGGTCATCTCGGACAAGTACTCGCTGCCGGACCTTGCCCGGGAAAACCTTGAGCTTTCGCTGGCCGCGGTAATGCAGGGCTCGGCACTGCACCGTACTCCGCGGACCTCCGAAGACGAGCGTGAACGCTACGCCAACGTCATGGAGACCATTTCCGACGCCGCGTTTGCCCGTTACCGCGAGCTCATCGACGATCCCGACCTTCCGGCCTACTTCCTGTCCTCCACTCCGGTGGAACAGCTCGGCTCCCTCAACATCGGATCACGGCCCTCCAAGCGTCCGGACTCCGGCGCAGGGCTCGGGGGTCTCCGCGCCATTCCGTGGGTCTTCGGGTGGACGCAGTCCCGTCAGATCGTGCCGGGCTGGTTCGGAGTTGGTTCCGGCTTGAAGGCCGCCCGCGAGGCCGGCGACACCGGGCAGCTCAGCGAGATGATGGACCGATGGCACTTCTTCCGCTCGGTCATCTCCAACGTGGAGATGACCCTGGCCAAGACGGACATGGAGATCGCGGGGCACTATGTTTCCTCGTTGGTCCCGAAGGAACTGCACCGCTTGTTCCACATGATCCGTGACGAGTACGAGCTCACTGTGGCCGAGGTGGAACGGCTCACCGGCGAGATTGAGCTGCTGGACGCCCAGCCCACGCTGAAGCGCTCCCTGGAAATCCGGGATCAGTACCTGGATCCGATCAGCTACCTGCAGGTGGAACTTCTCCGTCGTGTCCGCGAGGAGTCCGTTTCCGGCTCCGAGATCGACGAGCGGCTGCAGCGGGCCATGCTCATCACCGTCAATGGTGTTGCGGCTGGCCTCCGCAACACCGGCTAAACCCTCTCGCACATCCCAAGCGGTAAATCGGATCCCTCCCTCACCCAGTGAGGGAGGGATCCGTTTAAGGGCGGGGGATGTGAACGAGCGTTAGGGTGGTGGGATGCCGTCGTTCCAAACCAAGTTGAAGATCACTGGCCTCAAACCGGGAAACGCTCCGGAGTCCGTCATGGCCGCAGCGATCGAGGCCCTGGAAACCCGCCACCACGTGGAATCGAACCAGTTGGACATCGTGGGCGGCGTTCCGCAGATCAGCCTTCGCTTCACAGTGAATGACCGCGACTACGCAGGTGAGAACGACGACGCTCTGACGTCGGCCGCAATGATGCGTGACGCCGTCGAACGGGTTGCTGTTACCGGCAGCTTGTATGTGCTGCGTCGCAGTCGTGGACGCTGGTCGCCCGTCTAGCTTTCTTCCGGGCGCGCAACGCTGCCGGACCCGTCGGCGTCGAACGGCTCGTCCACCGGGGAGCGGGTCCCGCGCCGCCGTGTGACGATCAGGCCTACCACCACGCCAATCAACAAACCGACGCCCACTCCGATGAGCGAGCTGGCCCAGAACGGGAGCTTGGTGGCTGATCCGGTGAAGTAGCCCAGTCCCACTTGCCACACCGCCCACAGGACGCCGCCAAGGCTGGCGCAAAAACCGAATCCGCGGACGGAGACGTTGGCGATTCCGGCTGCGGCTGACGTCGCGAGTCGGCCGCCCGGGATGAACCGCGCGCCGATGATTGCACCGTAGGTGGAGGAACGGCCCGCTTTGGCGATCGCTTCATGGATGCCGCGGTGGACGCGGCGGCCCCACGACCACCGGTCCAGGACGTGGCTGATCCTCCGTTTGAACAGCATGAACACCGCCATGTCGCCGAGCCAGGAAGCGAACGCGGCGAGGAAAAGGATCAGCCAAAAGTTGGCGTGCCCGTCGGCTGCGAGCGCTCCGCCGGTGATGACCACCATTTCGGAGGGGATCGGTGGGAAGATGGCGTCGCCCAGCACAATCGGGACGATCCACAGGTAGATTGCGGATCCCCATGTCTCCGGGGCGGTGATGTCCATGCGCACAAAATACCGCACTTGCCGCTTCCGCCGCTCGGACGCGAGACTGTGGGCATGCGCATTGACATTCTTCAGGGGGACATCACCACTCGTTCAGTGGACGCGATCGTCAATGCGGCCAATTCCTCGCTGCTCGGCGGAGGGGGAGTGGACGGTGCGATTCACAGGGCCGCAGGGCCGGAGCTTCTGGAGGCGTGCCGCGAGTTGCGCCGCTCGCAACTGCCCGGAGGCCTCCCGGTGGGCGCTGCCGTCGCGACGCCCGGGTTCAGGCTTCCGGCGCGCTGGGTGATCCATACCGTGGGGCCCAACCGGCATGCCGGGCAGACCGACCCGGCGCTGCTGGAGTCCTGTTTCCGTGAGAGCTTGGTGGTGGCTGCCGGCTTGGGTGCCCGGTCGATTGCCTTCCCGGCGATCAGCGCGGGTATCTATGGTTGGGATGCCCGCCAGGTCGCCGAGGTAGCGTTCGACGCCGTTGAACAGTTTGCGTCCACTGCTGCGGGCGATACGGGGGACGGCCCGCTGGAGTTGGTGGAGTTCGTGCTGTTCTCGGCGGACACGACGGCGGTCTTCCGGTCCGTGCTGCTTTAGGAGGGGTGGGCTTCGCTGAGTTCCAGCTGGCTTCGGTATTCCACGGGCTGCTTGGTTATGGGGTCCACGAACGTGATGCCGCGGGCCAGGAGCTGGAGCGGCTTGCTGTAGTCGTCCGGAGCCTTGTCCAGCAGCTCCGGGTAGAAGGCGTCGTTAACGATTCCCAGGCCGAGCGATGCCATGTGCACACGGAGTTGGTGCGTTTTGCCGGTATGGGGTTCCAGCCGGTACAGCGCGCGCTGCTGTGTGCCGGCGTCGAACGTTCTTAGCTGCTGGATCCGCGTCTCCGCGTTAGGTTCGCCGTCGATGACTTCGGCCAGCAGATAGCTGCGCGACTTGGTCATGCGGTTGCGGACGGTGGCCGGAAATTCGACGTCGGGATAGCCGGCGGCGGGCGTCGCGGCGGACACGCACTCGTATTCCTTCTGGACCTGGCGCTTTTCGAAGAGCACCTGGTACTTGCCGCGGGTCTCCGGGTTGGTGGAGAGCAGCAGCAAACCGGCGGTCATGCGGTCCAGACGGTGCATGGGGATGAGGTCCGGCAGGTCCAGGAGGTTCCGCAGCCGGACCAGCGCGGATTCCTGGATGTAGGTGCCGCCGGGCGTGGTGGGCAGGAAGTGCGGCTTGTCCACGACCAGGATGTGCTCGTCCTGGTGGAGGATACTGATCTCCACGGGCAGGCGGGTTTCCGGGGGTAGGGTGCGGTAGTACCAAATGAAGGTGTGGTCCTCCAGCTTGGTGCTCCGTGTCAGGGGCACGCCGCCTTCGCCCACGATTTCGCCGGCGTCGAAACGGTCCTCGATGCCTTGGGGGTCGATGTGTCCCCAGCGATGCATCATGTAGTCCATCGCCGTGTCCCAGGGTCCCTCGTCCGGAAGGCGGAGGCGGGTGGCGTTGACGCCGTCGCGCACGGGGAGGGGGGATTGCATCACCGGACAATTCTACTTTGCTCGGGTTGCGTCTACTTTGCCGGGGTTGTGAGGCCCGTTCTGCGTCCGATTCGAAGCTCATAGGGCGCAGAGCGGGCCTCGCAACAGTTCCCGCATCCGAACAGAAAAAAGTTCTTGACAAGAAAATTTGTCGGTAGGCATACTGGATGCATGTTGGACATCGAAGTGATCGAGGACGCGGCGGCTGCGGAAGCCTCCCTGGACCCTATCCGGACGCGTATCCTCCAGGAACTCGCTGAGCCGGCTTCGGCCACCCAGTTGGCAGCCAAAGTGGGGCTGCCGCGCCAAAAGGTGAACTACCACCTCAAGGCCCTGGAGCGACATGGCCTGGTGGAGCTGGTGGAGGAGCGCCGCAAAGGCAACGTCACTGAGCGTGTACTGCGTGCAACCGCTGCGTCCTACCTGATCTCGCCGACGGCGCTGGCCTCCGTTGCACCGGACCCTCGCCGTTTCGCGGACCGCTTTTCGGCGTTCTGGCTGCTGGCCCTCGCGTCCCGCACGGTCCAGGAAATGGGCAAGCTCATTTCCGGCGCCGCGGCGGCCAAGAAGAAGCTCGCGAGCTTCGCGATCGACGGCGAAATCACTTTCCGCTCGGCCGCCGAACGTGCCGCGTTCGCGGAAGAACTCGGGGTAGCGGTGACGCGCCTCGTCGATAAGTACCACGACGGCGGTGCCGCCGCCCAGGCGGGTGGCGGACGCAAGCACCGGCTCGTCGTCGTCCTTCATCCCGCACTGAAGACCACACCACAAACCGCTCCCGCAGCAGAACAACCAGCAGACAAGGACCAAAGCAATGACTGACAACCGGAACTTCGAAATCGTGGCGGATACCGAGCTGCCCGGCACCCCCGAGCGCGTATGGAACGCTGTCACCGCCGATACCGCGGCCTGGATGTTCCCCACGGACCAGTGGCCTGCCGTGCGAACTGTGGAGGAGTACCCGAATCACCTCGTGTCGCGGATGGACGGCCCTGATGGCTGGTTCAACCAACTCGAGCACGTTCTTGAGCCGCTCGATGGCGGACGGGCAAAGCTGCACTACGTCCACAGCGGGATTTTCGCCGACAACTGGGACGAGCAATACGACGGCGCCAGCAAGCACACCCGTTTCTACCTGCACACCTTGGGCCAGTATCTGGAGTTCTTCGATGGCCGGCCGGTGGTTTTCACTGACATCCAGGCCCCGGCTTCCTCGCAGACCCCGGAGGGGTTCGTGCAGCTGAAGAAGGCTTTGGCTGTTGATGGCAGCGCAGCCGGTACCCCGGTTGAGCTGGAGCTCGACGGCGTTGGGCGGCTCAGTGGCGAGGTGGACTTCTCGGATGAGAACTTCCTCGGCCTGCGTACCGCAGATGCCATGTACCGCTTCTTTGGCCGCAACGTCTTTGGCGCTCCCGTGGGGATGACCGTGCACGACTTCAGTGGTTCGGCAGACCCGGAGCTGACCGCGAAAACCTGGGATGCGTTCCTGGAGAAGGTGTACGCCTAAGGGCGGGTCCCGCGCCTGGGTACCTCAGGGAGCCCAGGCGCGGGCAACTCCATCAAGGGCGGCGTCGTAGATGGCCGCCCAGTTTGTGTCCGGCTGGTTCATCTGTGCCAACTCCAGGCTTACCAGTCCATGCACCTGGCCCCAGATGGCCATCGCGATCAGCATGGAGTCTCCGGCCCGGAGCCTTCCGGCGCCCTGGGCTGAGGTGACCGCCTCAACGAGGGGAAGCATCGAGTCGGAGGCGACATCCGGCGTCGGGCTGCATTCAACATAGGACGCCAGTGCGCCGCCGAACATGAGCCGGTACAGGGCCGGATGCTCCAAGGCCCAGGTGCGGTAGGCCCGGCCGAGATTCGGCAGTCCGCCTGCTGCTGCCTCGCGCTGGGATTCACCGAAGGACCGGAAGCCGTCGTCGATTGCGGCCGTGAGCAGTTGGGCCTTGCCGCCAAAGAGCGAGTAGATGGCCGACGTCGAGGTTTCCGCAGCGGAGGCGACGTCGCGCAAGGTGACGCGGGCGGGGCCATCCCGGTCGACGAGATCGGCGGTGACTGCCAGGAGCCGTTGCTGGACGAGGTGATCGTGGACGATGGGTCTTGCCATGTCTCCCATTGTTTCATAACATCGTTTCATAACGCTGTTATGAAACTGGATTTGAGAATCCACTAGCTAAGGATCGTCATGGCACAGGAAATCTTCTCCGGCCGCTTTACGGCGGACGTCGGGCGCAACGAAGTGACCGTGTTCCTCATCGGAATGCGGGCCAACAGGTGGTGGAAGATTGGCAGGCTTGCCCAAGTGGCTTCGGCAATGCCCGCCATGATGCGGCACCTTGCCACCAACCCGGACGCAGGGCTGCTCGGCAGTGAGCAGTGGTTCGGGCGTACCACGATCATCGTGAGCTACTGGGAAAGCCCGGAACACTTGAGGCGTTTCGCCGCGGACCGGGACTCACCCCACCTTGGGCCGTGGCGGAAGTTCATGAAGGAGATCGCGGGCAGCGGAGACGTGGGCGTGTGGCACGAGACGTACCAGGTGCCGGCGTCGGGCATTGAAGTGGTGTACAACGGCATGCCGGCCTTCGGGCTGGCGAAGGCGACATCGCATGTTCCGGTTGGCCCGGGCACCAACACGGCAAAACAGCGGATGGGCGCATCCTCCGCCTCACCCAAGTAGGTAACAGCAAACGTCGCTACGAAGCCTCATTGGAGCAAGAGCTGTCACCTAGTTGGGCGGCGCGGGGGGTTAGGCGACGGCGGCCGGGCGCCCGGGTTTGAGGGTCCGGCGCAGCTGGGGAGAACTGTCGAGCTTCTCTTGGGCGGCACGCAGGGCCTGGACGGCAACCTCGAGTTGCTCCGGGGGAAGGGTGAACGGGACGCGGAGGTAGTGCTCGAACGCTCCGCCCACCCCGAAGCGCGGACCTGCAGCCAAGCGCACGCCGAAATCGGGGGCCAACACCGTCAGGGCCGTGCTGCAGGGGCTCGGCAGCCGGCACCACACCGTGAGACCACCTTGGGGCCTTTCCACCTCCCACCCCGGCAGATGGTGCTCGAGGAGGCCCAACAGCGACTCCCGGTTGCGGCGGAGCTCCCCGAGCCGGGCTTCCAGGGGTTCGGAGAAGGACCTGATCAGGCGCGCCGCCGCGAGCTGTTCCACCACAGGACCTCCCAGGTCCATCACGGTCCTTGTCGCAATGAGCCGCGGGATCAGTGCTTCGTCTGCGCGTATCCAGCCGGTCCTGAGGCCGGCCCAGTGGGACTTGCTCAGTGACCCGATGGAAACCACAGCGGAACTGAATACTGACATCGGGGAGGTGCGTACGCCGTCGAGGTTCAGGCCACGCAGCGTCTCATCCACCACCAGGACCGTGCCGGCGGCTGCGGCGGCGCGGGCCAGCCTCCTGCGCTGGAGGTCGGACATGATGCGCCCTGTCGGGTTGTGGAAGTCCGGAACCAGGTAGGCCATCGCTGGCCGTTGCTGGCTCATGGCCGCCACCATCGCATCGATGTCCCAGGCGGGCGAGGTGCCCGGCGGCAGCGCCACCGGCAGGATCCGGCATCCCGCCGCGCGAATGGCGTCCAGTGCGTTGGGGTACGTGGGGTGTTCCACCATCACCCTGTCCTGCCTGCCGGCCAGGGTGCGCAGCACGATGTTGAGCGCGTGCTGCGCCCCGGAAGTGACCAGGATTTGCCCGGGGGTGGTCGGCACGCCGTCGGCCGTGTACTTGTCCGCGACCGCTTCTCGCAGGGCGGTGACGCCCATGGCGTCGTATCCGAACCCCGGCAGGAGCGCCGGCAGTTCGGTGAGCGCGTCCGCGAACGAACGGTGGACCGCTTCGCCCGCCGCGGGCAAGGAAGCATAGGCCAGATCCAGGAGGCCCTCCGGCGCGGCCAGGCCAGGCATGCTCGCCGGCGCCGTACGGTGCGGAATGCAGGTCCGCCCGCGGCTGCCCTGGCCCGCCGTGAGGAAGCCCTGCTCGCGGAGGCTCGCGTAGGCGGCTGTGACGGTCGTCCGGCTGACGCCCAGGGTCTGGGCGAGTGCGCGCTCGCTGGGCAAGGCGACGTCCAACGGGATGCGGCCGTCCATCACCAGCAAACGCACGACGTCGGCAAGCTCGCGGTAAGCGGGCAGGGCTCCGGTGTTCCACTGCCCCAGGAGGCGAAGCAGCGCGGTGGGATTCAAGGAGGGAGCCATCAGACCAGTATTCCAAACTGGCTATGGAATACAAGGCCAGTTTTGCTGGACGATGGACATCATGATGACCCGCAGAATCACGCAGCTCCTGATCGGCCTGGCAATGTACGGTGTTTCCTTGGCCATGTTCATCCGGGCCGGGCTCGGTTTGGACCCCTGGGACGTTTTCCACCAGGGCGTGGCAGGCAAAACCGGCCTGAGCATCGGCGTCGTGGTTATCGCGGTCAGCTTCCTTGTGCTGCTGCTCTGGATTCCCCTCCGGCAGATGCCGGGTGTGGGAACCATCGCCAACGCGGTTCTGGTGGGCCTCTTCGCGGACCTGGGCCTTTGGCTCATCCCGGAGTTCTCGCATCTGGGCGGACAGATCGCCATGCTGGCCGGTGCGGTGATCCTCAACGGCATCGCATCGGCCTGCTACATCGGAGCCCGCCTGGGCCCCGGTGCCCGCGATGGCCTGATGACAGGCCTGGTCCGGCGTACCGGATGGTCGGTACGGCTGGTCCGCACCGGAATCGAAGTGGTTGTCTTGGCCGTTGGATTCCTGCTGGGCGGTTCCGTTGGCGTTGGGACTGTGGTGTACGCCCTCGCGATCGGCCCGATCGTGCAGGTGCTCCTGCCCAAGTTCATGGTGCCGGAGCGGGCAAAGGAAACGGCCCCCACCGAATCCGTGGAGGCCGCAACCGCTGCCTGATCCTAGTCCTTGATGGCGCCCATCGAAAGGCCGGACTGCCAGTAACGCTGAAGGCTGAGGAACGCGACAATCAACGGGATGATCATCAGCAACGAGCCAGTAATCACCAGGTTCTGGATCAGTTCTCCGTTTCCGGCCGTGGAGCCAAGCTTGTTCCACTGGTTGATGCCGATCGTCAGCGGATACCACGCCGGATCCTTCAACATGATCAGGGGCAGGAAATAGTTGTTCCAGATCGATACGAAGGAAAAGAGCAACACTGTCACTGTGGCTGGGGCCAGCAACGGAAATGCGATCCGCAGGAAGATGCGCAGCTCCCCGGCGCCATCAATGCGGGCGGCCTCGATGAGCCCCGTGGGCACTGCCTGATCGGAAAATACCCACATGAGGTAGAGCCCAAAGGGATTGATGAACGACGGGATGAGGACCGCCCACGGCGTATTGGTGATCCCGAGTTGGGCGAACAGCAGGAACTGCGGGATGGCCAAGGCGATGCCTGGAACGGAAATGGACCCGAGCACGATGAGCAGGAAGGCGCGCCGGCCAACGAAGTCATGCTTGGCCAGCGCGTAACCGCCCATTGCTGCGAGGAACGTGGACACCACGGCTCCGACCACTACGTACAAGACGGTGTTGAGGAGCCAGCGCGAGAAGATCCCGTCCTGGAAGGTGAAAACCTGGACGACGTTGTCCCACAGCGCGAACCGGCCGCCAAAGCCAAGCCCGAAGGTGGACACGAAATCCTGCTGGGTTTTGCTCGCGTTGATGACCAGCCACGCCATGGGAACGATGCAGTACAGCGCGAACAGCCCTGTCACGAGGGTCAGCGTCAGGCTCTTGCGGGGGTTCGCCAAGGTGTAGAGCTTGCGGGGCCGTTCCGTGGGCAGTCCCGGCGCCGCTTGTGCGGTTCTGGTGGCTGATGCAGTGGGGCTACTTGTTGAAGGCATTCTTCATTCCCTTGATTTGAACTGCGTAGGCAATGGCGATGGTGAAGACAGCCATGACCAGGGCAAGCGCCGCCGCATATCCCTGCTGGGAACCGGTAAAAGCAAGGCTGTAGGCGTACATGTTCGGCGTGTAGTAGGACGTTATCCCGCTGTTCGACACGAGCGTGGTGAGGATGTTGGGCTCGTTGAAGAGCTGGAAGGTGCCGATGATCGAGAAGATGATGGTGACGATGAGTGAACTGCGCAGTGCGGGGAGTTTGATGTGCCGGACGATCTGGAACTCGCTGGCTCCGTCGATTGCCGCGGCCTCGTAGAGTTCGCGGGGCACAGCGCGCAGGGCTGCGTAGAAGATCAACATGTTGTAACCGGTGAAGCCCCACGTGACCATGACGCCAATGGAGATCATGGTTGTTTCCGGTGCGAACGGATTGAACGAGGTTCCGGCTGCCTTGTTGAGGCTTCCAATAAGTCCGTAACGGATGCCAAGCATGAATCCCCACATCAAGGTGGAGACAATCGCGGGTATGGCGTAGGGAAGGAACACGATGATGCGGAAGAACCTTGTTCCGTGAAGCCGCAGTGAATCGATGGCCAAGGCCAGGGCGATGGCGCTGAACAGCATGATGGGAACCTGGATTGCAGTGAAAAGCACCACCCTGATCACGCCGTCGTAGAACTGGGAGTCTTGGAAGAGCTTGATGTAGTTGTCGAACCAGATGAAGACTTTGCCGCCGATCAGCTTGTTCTGGAACATGCTGATGTAAGCCGAGTAGCCAATGGGGACAATGAAGACGAAGAGGAACAACACACTGAACGGTGCGATGAACGCCAATCCAACGTTCCTGCGTTTTGGTTTACGGAGGGTTTGGTGATCGGCTGCAACGTCTGGCACCGACGTTTGATGGGTGAGCAGCTGTCGGCTCATGGTGGCCCTGCTTTCATGGTTCAACTGGTGTAACGGGATAGGTCCGGTGCCGCACGATCTGCGCGCGCGGCACCGGTGGCCACTAGCGGACCGAGAATCCTTGTGCGTTTCCGTACTCGATGCTCCGCTGCTTCCAGGTCTCCAGGACGTCCGCCAGCGTTCCTTGCTTGCTGTCGTACAGGGGAGCCGAGACATCCTCATAGCTGGTGCGGGCCCAGCCGAAGAACGGCGGGTACTGCCAGCCTGTTGCCACGTTCTTGGACGCATCGGCGAGGACCTGGTTGTACTTCTGGTCTCCGAAGAACGGGTTGGTGGTGCTCAGGAACTTGTCATTGTTCAGGTTCGAAAGGTTCGGGACGAAGGCTCCTGCGTCGATGCGCGATTGCAGACCGTCACCGTGGGTGAAGTACTCCAGGAAGGCGTAGGCGGCGGCCTTGTTTTGCGCCGCTGCCGGAATCGCCATGGCACTGCCGCCGTTTTCGGCACCGGAGGTCTGGCCGGCCTCCCACTGCGGGAGTGGTGCCACCCGGAAGTTGCCGGATGCTTTTGGTGCCCGTTCGGGAAGTGTCGAAGTGAACCAGCCGCCGATCAGCTGGGTAGCAAGGGTTCCCTCGTTCAATCCGCGGTTCCAGTCATCTGACCAGTTGGTGATTTTGGTGTTGACGAGGTCTTCGTCCAGGAGCTTCTGCCAGAAGGCGACAGCGCGGCTGCTGCCGGGATCCTTAAAGTCGATGGTGACGTCGGTGCCGTTGACCTTGAATGGACGTCCTCCGCCTTCCCACATCAGGGACATGAGCACAAAGATGTCCGCGGAGTCGTTGGTGATGTAATGGTCACCGCCCAGTGCCCGCACTTTCTTGGCGGCGTCGTAGAACTCGTCCCAGGTCGCCGGAGGTGCGCTGACACCGGCCTGCGTGAGCACCGCCTGGTTGTAGAACATTGCAGCCGGGCCGTAGTCGGAAGGGAGCCCATAAGGTTTTCCGTCCATGGTCACGTTGCCCCAGGCCGCAGGTACGTAGTCGGATGCCAGATCCTTGGCCCCGAACTCAGACAGATCGCTGAGCTTGCCCGGAATGGCGAACAGGGGGAGGGAGAAGTACTCGAACATCGCGATGTCGGGAACGCCTGATCCAGCCTGGATGGCGTTGTCGAGGGCCGTGTACTCGTCGGTGGATGATCCGGCGTTGACCGCGTTGACCGTGATGTTGGGGTGGAGCTTTTCGAACCCGGCTACGGCTTCCTTGACCGTCCCATCCCAGCTCCAAACGGTGAGCGTAATGGGTTTGTCGGTGGGAACTTCGGTGTTGGTCGAGGCTTTTTCTCCGCCCGAGCAACCGGCCAAGGCCATGACCGATGCAGCAATCGCTGCCGCGGCCCTTAGACGTTTCTTCGGCATTCCGTACTCCTTCGTATCGACGATCCTTTGACCAGGAACCGCCAGCGCTGTCGTGGTCGAGGAATGTACAACGTTGTACCTATAACGCAAAAAAGAAGGCCGGGTAGCGGCTTGTGGCGTGGCGTTCCGGCATCATCCCAGGCTGCTTCGCGGGGCAGCGCTTTTGATCTTTGTGGGGTGGATCACTGATTGGGTACAACGTTGAACCTCATGCTAAAACGGACCATATTGGACCGTCAAGGAAATGACGGAAACTGCGTCACAGCTATGATCTAGGCAGTGCCCCTGACGGAGATACTGCGGGGTGGGAAGGACGCGGATGACTGTGAATCCGACGATTCATGACGTCGCCCGGGCGGCAGGGGTTTCCATCAAGACGGTGTCGAATGTACTCAACGACAACCCGAAGGTCGGGCCCGAAACCCGGCTCAGGGTCAGGCGTCTCGTCGAGGAAATGGGGTACCGGCCCAACCTCTCGGCCCGCGGACTGCGCTCAGGCAGGACCGGGGTGATCGGTCTCGCAGTTCCATCCCTCCGTGAGATGTACTTCGCCGAACTAGCCGACTCAGTAATACGTGCTGCCGCCAAACGCGGTCTGCGCGTGGTCATTGAGCAGACCAACGGCGATCGTGATTTGGAGATCGCCACACTCTCGGGTGGGCAGATGCGCTTCATCGACGGGCTGCTTTTCAGTCCGGCAGCCATTGGCCAGCAGGATGTGGACGTCTTGACCACCAGTGATCCCTTGGTCCTGCTCGGCGAAAGGATTTTCGGCGGACCCACGGACCACGTGACCATGCACAACACATCCTCTGCCCGGGCCGCCGTCGAGCACTTGCTGGACATCGGCCGGACCAGGATCGCCCTGATTGGGGCACCTGACCAACCGGCCGACGAGGCGAGCTCGGCAAACCTGCGCGAGCGCGGCTACCGCCATGCACTCGAACATGCAGGCATCGACATCGATCCGCGGCTTGTGGTCAGGGGCGGGACCTGGATCCGCGAAACAGGAGTGGCCGGTATCCGAAGGCTCCGCGAAAGCAACGTGGAATTCGACGCCGTTTTCGCCCTCAACGACACCCTCGCTTTGGGTGCGCTGCGGGCATTGGCCCAGGACGGACTGCGTGTCCCGGAGGACGTAGCTGTCATGGGGTTCGACAACCTTGATGAAGGCCGTTTTTCGCTTCCCTCCCTGACCAGTGTTGATCCGGGCAGGGACGAGATTGCCGAAACCGCGGTGACTCTGCTTGTGAACCGGATCCAGGAAAAGGACGGCAAAGCAGCACCCAAAACCGTCAAGTCCAGCTTCAGTATTGTTCGCCGGGAATCTACGGGATTTGCGGACACCCCCTAGCGGCACGCCTCCAAATCCTCGCCGTACCGCAACCAGTCCGGCAGGTCCTGAGTCAGCGCGTCCCGGATGGCGGGCGATCCAGCGCTCCTCCAGTCGACGTCGTCGTTAATTTCGATCTCGTACTTTTTCCACTCGAACCAGTTGATCATTTTCAGCTGCGGATACTTTTGATGGGTTTCGGCGGAGAAGACCTGGCGCCACCAGGTACGCTTGACGTCCAGTTCCGAGGCGCCGTTGCGGGCGGGCGTGAAGATCGCCGCTGTCTCCGGGATGGCCACCGGACGGTCATGGTCCACGCCGTACACCTGGTAGAAATCGGGAACCGGACTGTCGTTACCGGCCGTGCCGTTGTACGTTCCAGTGAGCATCGCCAGGAATTTGCCGGGCTCGGCTATATCGTTGTTGCCCCAAGGGCGCTGGTTCCCCCAGTGATACAGCGAGACTCCCACCCAATCCACAGCGTCATCCCCGGGATAGTAGGGCGCGTAGGTGTCATCGGCCATGGTGAGGGTGCCGTCGTGGTCGGTGTCCAGAGCGGCGAAATCCGGCGTGCCGGGACGGGCCGCGTACTGCCCGCCGGTGAACGGATAGCCGCCCCCGTAGTTCGGCGCCCACATCATGGAGGTGCCCGGCGCCTTGGTATGCACTGCAGCGGCCACTTTGCGGAAAACTTCTACGTAATGGATCGGCTGCTGGCCCCAGGCGTACCAGGAACCGTTCATCTCGTGGGCAAAGCGTACGACGACGGGCGTCCCCTGATCGTTGACGGCACGTAAGTCGGTGGCCAGCTTGTCGATGACTTCATCACTCATGGTCGCCAGGCCGCCGTGCGGCTCGAGGGTCAGGAGCAGCACGCCACCCGTGGTGCGGACCTGTGTGACGGCGTTGGTGGTGTGCGACCATGTTTCGTCGTCGTACGGGATATCGGAGAACTGCACCACCACCGCAGGATTGTGGCCCAAATTGGCAGTGTGCTCTGCAAGGGTCTCTGAGTCCCAGTCCAAGTTGACGCCCATGAGCACGCCGTCCTTGGGGATGATCGATGCCGCATCACTGGCTTTGCACAGTGATAGAGCCTGGACGATGGGGACCACCTCTTTGGAAGCGAAACCGAGTCCGGTGGCTGCCAAGGCCGTCACCAGCAAGGGAGCCAGCAGGCTCGCGCGCCTGCGTTTACGGTTGGGATGGCCGGCGAAGGTCGGAGGCGTTGCTTTCTGCCGGGACGGGCTCGGCATCATTGTGGATGTCCGGGCCATGTCAGCCCCAACCAAAGGTGCGATGCCGGCGAGTGAAAAGATTGCGCACATCAAACCGGGGTGTCAGGCGACGCGCACGCATTGGTGTCCGGACGCCGTCGACGGCTTCCTCCCGGCTTCCATAGATGCGGGCGACCTGCCCAAGATGGGCCTGGAGCCGGGTGTCTTCAAGTGCCGTGGAACTGCCGAAAAGCCGGGGATCTCCACCGCGGGCCCGCAGGAGGTGCAACACCTCCAAGAGCCCGACGACGCCGGAAGCGCCAACGCTGCTGAGTGCGGTCACGTCCAGCAGGACAAGGACGGGACCGTCGGTTGCGGCCTTGGCGGAGTCGTAGCGGATGGCCAGGACAGTTGCTGCGTCCAGGGCGCCATCGAGGGTCAGGTCGAGTGATTTCAGAGACGTGGGCGTGCTGTTTGAGACATGGGAAAGCGTGGACAGGGTGGTCGCTCCTTGCTGGGGGATGGAACGGCGTTTTATTTGTGGGGTATGTCTGGTCAGCGCCTGGTGGCAGGCGGGGCGAGCGAATCTGTGCCAAGGGCGTTGGTGAGTTCGGCGGGGATCGGCATGGGATCCACTTCTTCCTCTCCTGGTCCGCGGTACCGGGCGGCGCCGATGACTACGCTGAGCAGGGCAAGGTCCAAGGCCACCCAGGCGAGGGTGATGAACGTGGGATAAAGGGGGGCCGCACCAGTAGCCGCGCGGGCTATGCCCACCCCGGAGGAAACGATCAGGACGGCCATCGCCAGCAGTTGGAGCCGGACGTGGCGGAAGCCGTGGCCTGCCGCTTGCTTGCTCTTGGCCGTGACGGAGAACGTCAAGTGCTTGCCCAGGAAGACCGCCGCAGCACCCGAGCAGGTGGCAGCAATCCAGGTGGGAAACAGTGCGAAGGACCATTGCTGGCCACGCCAAAGACCCCGTGAGCCTTTGCCTGCAACCTGGAACAGCAACTGGCATGAGACGAAGAACGGCAGGAACAGGCAGAAGAACACCACGGGACTTGCCGTGAGGGGGTACGTGCCGGCAATCAGGAAAACCACCGGGGCGGCGATGTAGCTCAGGGCCGCGAAGCCGTTGAGGTAGCTGGTCATGGTGCCCAAGTACATGAGCCGTTGTGCCAGGGTCAGCCCGCGCAGGAACAGCGGGTTGTCGTTGAAAAATACCTGCATGGTCCCCGCTGCCCACCGGTGCCTCTGCGAGAGCATGGTGGACACGTCCTCCGGGGCCAGCCCGTGGACCAGGACCTCGTGGTGGTACACGCTGCCCCAGCCCATGGCGTGAAGGTGCATGGCCGTGGCCATGTCCTCCGTGATGGTGGTGGTGTCCATCGGATGAATGGCCAAAGCCTGGTCGGTATGGGCAACGTCCACGGATTCCAGGACCGCGTCCAGTTCCGGCACGACGTCCTCCATGGCATCCGGAACAGCCAACGCGGCCGTATGGAAAGAGACCCTGAGCTCGAACGTGATTTCCGCCAGCACATCACCCCGGCGAAGCTGTTGTTCCGCCCGGGTGATCGCCGTCAGGGCTTGTTCCACCACCGGCATCGCAGCTGGATGCCGACGACCCAGTTCACCCAACAGGTCCTGCAGCCGCGAGCGGCCGCGGCGCAACGCACTCCAGGTGTGCTCGGTGGCGGTCCGGGTATAGCGTGTCAGGCCCAAGGCCATGAGGGCTTCCCTGCGCAGGACGGCGTTGGAACCGCAGAAGAACGCAGCATCCCACCCGTCCTTGCCCTGCTGGATGGGACCGTAGAACAGTTCGGCCTGGCTGCCCAGGGGATCACGGTCCGGAACATTCCAGAAATGTTGCGGGGTCTGGACGAAGGCCACTTCCTCGGCGTCGAAGTAGCCAAGGACGCGGTCAAGGAACCGGGGCTCCGGGACCTGGTCGGCATCCAGGATGGCAACGAATTCACCCGTGGTCATGGACAGGGCGTTGTTGACGTTTCCGGCCTTCGCGAACCTCTGCCGGCCGTCCCACTCGGGACCCCGGGTGATATAGCCGACGCCGATCTGCCGGGCCGCGCTCGCGAACGCGTCGCGGTTTCCGTCGTCGAGGATCCACGTTTGGTGGGGGTATTCCATGTCCCGGGCCGCGATGGCGGTCTTGAGGACGAGCTCGAGGGGTTCGTTGTAGGTGGCTATGAACACGTCCACGGTCCTGCCCGGCAGGGCAGGCGGGGGCGGTGGCCGCCGTCGTGCATTCCACATGGTGGCGGCGTAGAGCGCCGACTCGCCCAGGCTGTATGTCTCTGCTGCAACAAGCGGCAGGGAGATCCACCACGCATCCCACGCAACGGTCCCTGACCAGCGCCAACTGATGTAGACCAATCCAAACGACACCACCAGGACCGCAAGGATCCTGACCAAAATTTGCTGGCGAATGCCCATATTTAGCCTCCGGTAACTGCTGGGGAAAAGGCAAAGGCGCGACAGCGTGTCCTGACGCCTTCACGGCGAAAGTTGGGAGGACACGGCTGAGGCGCCTGGAGCATGCATCGTCGATGCTCAGAGGAAGGAATCCAGTTGCGAACGGAAGTTCCTTATCCCACTTTCTCCCGCCTGCGTTTCGTCGTCGTTACAGGCTTGCTAAGTGCTTTCGCGTTGATTATTTCCTTCCAGTGACGTTTCGCGTGTCCCACCCAATGGCCCTTGCGCGCCGGATGCAAAGGCGGTCAGAGTGGCAGTCATGAAGCGAAGACTCACGCCCTGGGTGATGGTCATCGTCGGATTTACCCTCATGGGGACACTCATCGCCCCCGAGCCACCGGCGCTGGCAGCAACCGGCATGCCCGCTCCCGGTGCACTGGTATGGAGCGATGAATTCAACGGGCCTGCCGGGACCGCCCCGGACAACAGCAAGTGGGTTCATGACGTTGGCGGCTCAGGCTGGGGCAACGGAGAGTTGCAGTACTACACCGGCAGTACGCGGAACGCCGCCATGGATGGGAAGGGAAACCTGGCCATCACCGCACGCCGGGAAAACCCCGATGGCTACACCTGCCACTACGGACCATGCCAGTACACCTCCGCCCGCCTCACAACAGCGGGGAAGTTCAGCCGGACCCAGGGCCGCTTCGAAGCCCGTCTCAAGCTGCCCAAGGGACAAGGAATGTGGCCTGCCTTCTGGATGCTGGGTGACAACGTCTTCACCGATGGTTGGCCCAACAGCGGCGAAATCGACATCATGGAGAACATCGGCAAAGAACCCGGAACCGTCTGGGGGAGCATCCACGGCCCGGGCTATTCCGGCGCCAACGCGGCCAATGGCAGCTACACCCTGCCCAACAGAAAGGCCTTGGGCGATGCGTTCCACACCTACACCGTGGACTGGGGCCCTGACTCCATCACCTGGTACATCGACGGCATCGCTTACTCACGAAAGAGCGCGGTCGCCGTTTCCGGCACGTGGGCCTTCGACCACGATTTCTTCCTTCTCCTGAACCTTGCCGTCGGTGGCTTTTGGCCAGGCGCTCCGGATTCAGGGACGGTGTTTCCGCAGTCGCTCCTGGTGGACTACGTCCGCGTGTACGACCTTGCGCCGTCGCCACCTGACACAGCGGCTTCTGTGCGGATCCAGGGCTATGCCGGCAAGTGCATTGACATCGCCGGACGCCAGGCAATTGACGGTTCCCAACTGCAATTGTGGGATTGCAACGCCGCGGCCTCCGAGCAATGGACTTTCGCCAGCAACGGAACCATTCGATCATTGGGCAAATGCATGGATGTCGCCTGGGGTTCCACTGCCAATGGCGCGCGCATTCAGCTGGCTACGTGCAACGGAAACGCGGCCCAACAATTCGTGCTGACCTCCACCGGAGATTTGGTAAATCCGCAGTCCAACAAATGCGTGGATGTGGCGGATTGGGGGTCCGTGAATGGTTCACGTCTGCAATTATGGGATTGCGCCGGTTCCGCCAACCAGAAATGGTGGCGGATGGCGTAGAAAAAGCGTCCGACGGCGGCGCGCAGCAAGTGCGGGTCCGGCGACTGTTGCTGGGGCGGCTGGGGAGCTTCCTGGAGTAGTCGGCGGGACCTTGCGCCGGGCGCGCGTCGCCGTCGCGGCGGTTACCGCTGTGCCCGGCCGGGCCGGAGATCACTCACCCGGCCGGGCCGCGGTTTCGAACGGGCCGTTGCAGCTGCAGGGGTCGTTGCAGCTACGGAGGCCGGCTCAGCTGCGTGGCCGTTTCAGCTCGGGGCCGGCTGGCAGCGCGGGCAGAAGTAGATATCGCGTTCTTCCGTGCCGTCGGGTCCCGCGAGCAGCCCGCGCCGGATCGTGGCTCCGCAGCGTCTGCACGGTTGGCGCTCCCGTCCGTATACCCAGTAACCGGGGCGCAGGGCACGTGGACCCAGCGTGGTCCGGCGTCCCGGGCCGAGGTTTTCGCCCAAAAGGCGTTTGGCATCCCGGACGATCTTTGTCAGATCAGGGACGTCACCCACTGGCAGGGCAGGATGAACGCCGGACAAGAAGCATGAGTCGCAGCGGTAGATGTTGCCGATCCCGGCAAGTTTCCGCTGATCCAGCAGGGCGAACCCAACAGTAACGTCCGGCTCTGCCTTCAGCCTGCGCAGCGTCTCCTCTTCGTCCCAGTCCGGTCCAAGGAGATCCGGTCCGAGGTGTCCAACGATCTTGTCTTCCTCCGCTGTGGGCACTACTTCAAGGATGCCCAGGGAGAACCCCACAGCATCAGCAGTTGCTGTGCGAAGGACACAGCGGGCCGTGTGCCCGGGCTTGGTCCAACGGCCCCCCGGCGGATAGATCATCCAGTTGCCCTCCATCTTGAGGTGCGAGTGGATGGTCAGCGCACGGGGTTTCCGGCTGGCTCCGGGCCCGGTGTCCTCCGGACCGGTCAAGCGCATGAGCAGGTGCTTGCCCCTGGGAACCACCTCGGCCATGGTCCAGCCCGCGAGATTCAGTGTGGCGAAGCGGGGTACGCGGAAGTCGGAAGCTGTGATGACCTGGCCTGCCAAGGCCTCGTGCAGTCTGTGGGCAGCCCGCCAGATGGAATCGCCTTCAGGCACGGATCCGTAGTCCCTTCGGGGTTGAGTATGCACCCGCGGCCGCCAGCGCAGCAGCAACGGGGGTGTCCAGGAGGTCGTGGCCGTTGACCTTCTCCATGAAGAGTTTGTCCACGGCACCGCGACGCACCACATCAACCAAGGCCTGGGCGGCTACTGCCAGCACTGCCTCGTCCTGGTTGAAGGTGAGCAGCGTCTTGCCGCCGCGTTCGACGTAAAGGACCAGGGCGCCGTCGACCATCACTACCAGCGCTCCCGCCTTCCGCCCGGGACGATGCCCCGAACCGGCGTCGACAGCCAGCGCCGGCCAAGGGAGCGCGGCACCGTAGGGGTTGGCTGGATCCGTTGCCGCGAGCGCCAGCGCGACGGGTTCCGCCTTTGCTATGCGGGCATCCTCCGTGAAAGACCTGAGCCGGTCCACAGTTGCCGGAACGGCGAACTGTGCCGCTCCAAGGTGTTCGATGAAGTAGCCGCGGCGGCACCTGCCTGCTTCCTCCAGCCGGGCCAGCACCTTGTACATCAAGCCGAAGCCGCCAAGGATGTTCTCCGCCATCACGGATCCGCGGGTCACTACGCCGTATCTGTCGAGCAACAGTTCGGCGGTGCCCCGGGCGTGGATGGTGGGGTCCAGCTCCGGCGCGGGCAAGGCAGACCAACGGCCGACGGCGGACGGCGGCGCAGGCGCGATGCCACCCGATACCGAACCGTAGCGTCCGCCGGTGAGGCCGGGCGAGCCAAGCAGTCCGGTTCCGTGCGAGCGGCCGAGCCTGCTCATCCGTGGGGCCCTCGCGCGTGGAGCCTTGGCGACCTGCCGGTGGGCTGTCTTGCCTCCGGAGATCATGGCGCGCACGGGAGCGAAGGTATCTCCTGTGACCCGCCCCGCCCACACGAGATCCCACAGCGCGGTGACGACGGCGTCGTCACTGAGCACCGCATCCATGCCCCCTGCCACCTCGGTCAACTGCCGGAAGAAGTAGCCACCCCCGGCGTTGAAGTGTTCAAGGAGCCGCTGTTGGGCATCCCCGGGTTCGAACTCGGGGTCCGGGTTGAGGGTCAGCTCGGCGGAGTCGGCCACGTGGAGGCTGATCCAGCCGTCGTTGCCGGGCAGGGATCCGGCCCCGGACCATAGGAGCTCGCCGGCGGCCATGAGTTCATCGAGCATGGCGGGCTTGTAGTCGGCCACCCGGCTCGCCAACACCAACGGTTCCCACGCCGACGCTGGAATAGGAACACCGGACAGCTGGTCCACTGCCGTGATGATGCCATCGAGCCCGCGCAGCGCCTGGCTTCTGGACTTTCCCGGTGCGGTCACGTTCTGCCAGGCGGGGAGGAACCGGCCATAGGCGGCGGTGTCTGCCGGCTCCACCTCGGCCCGCAGCGCGGCAAGGGAACGACGCCGGAGCTTCCTGAGCACTTCGGCATCGCACCACTCGCTGGACGGCGGAGCGTCAAGGCTCATGAGTTCCGGTTCAACACCCTCGGTGGGCTGCTCGGCGACCGCGTGGGGGCGGAACTCACCTTCGACCACCCGGCCATCTCCGGCCAGCCGCTTCAGTGCCGTATTGACGACAGCGACGCCCAGTCCCAGCCTCGCCGCGGCTTCGGCCGCCGTGAAGGGGCCATGGGTACGGGCATAGCGGGAAACGAGGTCGCCCAGGGGATCGTTCACCGGTTCGATGAACGCCAGGGGAACGCCCATAGGGAGCGGAACGCCGATGGCGTCGCGGAGCCGGGCGGCGTCTTCCACTGCCGCATAGCGTTCGACGCCGCCGATGGTCACCTTGAGCGCGCGGTTGGCTTTGTGCAGGGCGACAAGGTGGGCCGTGGCTTCCGCTGCGGTGCCGTGTGGCGCGACAGACGGCGTTTCCTCGACGTAATCCGGTGAGTCGGGATCCATCGGCTGATCCAAAGCGGCCAGCGGGGCGGCTGCTTCCGCTTGCTCCGTTCCTTGGAGCCGTTCCGCTACTTCTTCAACACTGAGCGGTCCGAGCAAGCGAAGGAGATCGGCGACCCCTTCCATCCCACGGACGCGGCGGTCCGGGGCGAGCCGTTGCAGTTCCATTTCGGTGGAGTCGATGACTGCGGCGTCCAGGAGTTCCCGGAGTTCCACGCGGCCCAGGAGCTCGTTGAGCAAGGTGGAGTCCAGGGCCAAGGCAGCCGCCCGGCGTTCGGCCAGCGGGGAGTCGCCCTCGTAAAGGAACTGGGCCACGTAGCCGAACAGGAGTGACTTTGCGAAAGGTGAGGGCTGCTGCGTGGTGGTTTCCACGATCCGCAGTTCCCGGCGTTCCACGGATGAGGCAATGTCTTTCAGAGCCGGAAGATCGTACACATCCTGCAAGCATTCACGCACAGCTTCAAGCACGATGGGAAACGAAGGGTACTTCTTGGCGACGTCCAGCAACTGTGCCGAGCGCTGGCGCTGCTGCCACAAGGGCTGCCGTTTCGCTGGATTCTGTCGGGGGAGGAGCAGAGCCCTGGCCGCACATTCGCGGAACCTTGAAGCAAAGAGGGCGCTGCCGCCAACCTCGGCTGTGACAATCTGCTCGAGTTCTTCGGGGTCAAAGAGGAACAGCTCGGCTCCTGGTGGCTCGTCCTCCATCATGGGCACGCGCAAAACGATCCCGTCGTCCGCGGCCATGGCCGAACCGTCCAGTCCGTAGCGCTGCTGCAGGCGTTGTCCCACAGCCAGTGCCCACGGCGCATGGACAGGCATGCCGAAGGGACTGTGGAGGACCACGCGCCAATCGCCGAGTTCATCGTGGAAACGCTCCACCACCAGAGTGCGGTCGCTCGGGACGATTTCCGTGGCTTCTTTTTGTTCCCGGAGGTACTGCAGGAGGTTGCTGGCTGCGAAGGCATCAAGGCCGCTGGCTTGGCAGCGTTCCATGGCGGGTGCCTCATCTGCAGCTGACAGTTCCCGGATGAACGCGCCCAAGGCCTTGCCGAGGTCGACGGGACGGCCCAGGGAATCCCCCTTCCAGAAAGGGAGCTTGCCCGGCTGGCCGAAAGCAGGAGAGACCAGCACGCGGTCATGGGTGATGTCTTCGATCTTCCAACTGGTGGCACCGAGGGCGAAGACATCTCCTACCCGGGATTCGTACACCATTTCTTCGTCAAGCTCGCCAACGCGGCGGCCGCCCTTCGCCGCGCGGGCAGAGGCCGTGGGTTCGCTGCCGTCCCCGCTCGCTGGAGAGGACGAGCCCTCAACTTCCGTGCCGATGATGTACACGCCGAACAGGCCACGGTCCGGGATGGTACCGCCGGAGGTCACGGCAAGGCGCTGGGCACCTGGCCGGCCCTCAATGGTTCCGGCATGTCTGTCCCAGATGATCCGTGGACGCAGTTCAGCGAACTCGTCGGAGGGGTAACGTCCGGCCAACAGATCCAACGTGGCCTCAAACGCGGAGCGCGGAAGGCTGGCGAACGGAGCCGACCGACGCACGGTGGTGAACCATTCCTCGACGTCGATGCTGCCCAGGGCCGTTGCGGCGACCGTTTGCTGGGCCAGAATGTCCAGCGGGTTGGCAGGGATGCTCAACCGCTCGATCTGGCCGCTGAGCATGCGTTCCACGGTGACGCTGGTGTGCAGGAGATCAGCACGGTGCTTGGGGAACAGCACGCCTTCGGAGATTTCGCCCACCTGGTGTCCGGCACGTCCCACCCGCTGCAGGCCGCTGGCCACCGAGGGTGGGGATTCCACCTGGATCACTAGGTCAACGGCGCCCATGTCGATGCCAAGTTCCAGTGAGGACGTGGCAACAACGCATCGCAGCCGGCCGGATTTGAGGTCGTCCTCGATCATGGCGCGCTGGTCCTTGGAGACCGAGCCGTGGTGTGCACGGGCAAGCACGGGATCTGCCCCATTGGTGCTTCCGGCCTGCGCCATCATGTGTGCCGGCGTTGCCGTGGAAGCCGGAACGCCCGGGTTTGCCTCGGAAGAGCCCCATTCGCCGCCGCCCACGGCCATCAGCTGGCGTTCGGCATAGATTTCGTTGAGCCGGGCCGTCAGCCGCTCTGACAGCCTGCGTGAATTGGCAAAGACGATGGTGGATTGCTTGGAAAGGACCAGATCCACGATCTGTTCCTCCACGTGCGGCCAGATGGACGCTTGTGGCTGGAGCCCGGACGCCGGGCCGGAATCGAACGCGCCCGCCGCGCCCTGCAGGTCCGACATGTCCTCCACAGGCACAGTGACGGTGAGGTTCCAGTTCTTCTTGGAGGGGGGCGCGACGATCTCCACCGGAGCTTGGCCGGCCAGGAACTGGGCCACCAACTCACGGGGCTGGACCGTGGCCGAGAGCCCGATCCGCTGGGCAGGCTTGGGGAGTAACGCGTCCAGGCGTTCAAGGGATACAGCCAAATGCGCGCCCCGCTTGGTACCCGCGACGGCGTGGACCTCATCGATGATGATGGTGTCCACTTCGCTGAGAGTTTCCCGGGCACGGGAGGTAAGCATCAGGAACAGTGACTCCGGAGTGGTGATGAGGATGTCCGGAGGGTTGGTCAGCAGCGTTCGGCGATCCGCCGCCGTCGTATCGCCTGAACGGACACCCACCGTCACCAGCGGTGCGGGCAGCCCCAAACGCTTTGCGGTTTGGGTGATGCCGATCAGTGGCGAACGAAGGTTCCGTTCGACGTCGACACCCAACGCCTTAAGAGGCGAGATATAGAGGACGCGGGTTTTGGTTTTGGGGCGCTTGGCCCGCCCTTTGCCGCTGGCTGGCACGGACTCAAGGCCCGGGAGGGTGTCAGCCGGGGTGGAGTGCAGCCGGTCCAGGGCCCACAGGAAGGCCGCGAGCGTTTTGCCGGAGCCCGTTGGCGCCACGACCAAAGCGTGTGAACCCGAGGAGATCGCGTTCCAGGCACCGTCCTGCGCGGGTGTGGGCTCGGAAAAAGCGCCGAGGAACCATTCCCTGGTTGCCTGGCTGAAACGGCTGATGGCGCCATCGGGCGCCTGCGGCTCCTGCATTCATCCATCATGCCCCACGGCTCCGACAGAATAAGCCGGAACCGTGGGGGACGGCATCAAACAGCCTGGAAAGCGGTGACTGTCAGCAGCTTGATGCCGGCGTTGCTGCAGGCGTCGTGCGGCTCGGCGACGAACAGGGAAGCCGTGTCGTTGGGCGGGTAGATACGGAAGCCGGCTGCGGGGACTTTGGTGCAATCACCGTAGTTGCCGGCCTGCGTGTAGCGGATTTCGGCCCAGGCTGCCTTGCCCGGAGCCAGCTCGATCTTGGTGACCGGGGTTGTGGACTCGCGCGTTGCAGGTTCGCCGATTGGCTCACCGTTCGCGTCAGCCGTCAGGGAAACTCCCGCGAAACCCTCGATAACGCAGGGCGCTGTCCCCGAGTTCGTCAGGATCAACTTTTCGTAGACACTTCCGGCAGCGCCGCCGCCGGTGGAATCGGTGGTCGCGGTCAGCGAGCCGGCCTTGCATTGCCCGACTGCTGCCGGTGGCTCAGGGGTGGCTGTGGGGGTGGAAGTCTGCGATGGCGTCGTGGTGGCCGACGCAGACGGGGAAGCCGACGTCGCGGACGCTGAAGGTGTGGAAGAAGATGGCGGGGCACTGCTCGAGTCCGCCGGGCTGGGGCTTGGTCCACAAGCCGCCAGAAGCAGCAGCGAGGCGGCCGCCGTCGTCGTCACAAGACCGGTTTTGATGCGCTGAGTCCACATGGGCACCAGCCTTGCCCCGGCGGTGGCGCTAGTCAATTCAGCCACGGGTTACGACGCGGATTGGCGCCCGGATCGTGATCTTTCCGGGCGCCACCTGCGTTGTTACTTCGTATCTGCCTTCACGGCGGCGGGCTTTGCGGAGCGGCTGCGGAAGAACGCCGCACCACCAAGGCCGAGCCCTGCGATACCGGCGATCAGGCCGGCCCAGCTCCGGGCCTGGGAACCGTCGTCGCTTACGGCTGCTGCCTGCTCCGTGGACTCGGTGGATGCTCCGTGGTGGTCACCCGCCGCTGCTGCCGGGGTGATGGCGATGGCCGGTGCCGGCGACTTCAGGTCGTCCTCGCTCTGGCCGTCCTTGGGGATCTCGATCCAATCCGTCTTGCCCGTTTCGCAGGTCTGGTACGTGGGGAAGTAGATGGTCTTGCCAGCGGCGACCGGCAGCTTCACCGAAAGGACCAGTGCATCGCGCATGTGCGGATCCAGCGGGGCCTTGGCCGTGTACACGATCTGGCTGGTCCGCTTGGTGATGGACGTGCCATCCTCCAGCTTCTTGGGCTCGGCGAGGGTTTCGGTCACCTTTTCCACGGTCCAGTTCGGGTTCACCGTGGGGGTCGCATCCGTCAGTTCTTCAGGCAGGCTGATGGCCACTTTGGTGGTGCCGGACGTGCCGCAGCCGTGGGGAACACTGAAGGTCAACAGGGCGTAGGAGTTTGCCGCCGTCTTGTTCGGATCGACTGAGACGTGGGCCGAGGCACCGGCGATTCCGGCCATCATCAGGGCTGCGGTTCCGCCGGCGACGGCGGTAGCTGAGAGGGTACGGCGGAGCGTGGACTTCTTCATGGGATTGCCTTTCGGGTGCGCCTTCTGAGGCGGCGCGGGGTACGGGTTTGAAGCCCGTCACCGTGCAAAGGCTTTTTGCAGCGTTGGTGCCGGGCGGAACTAGGTAACAACGACGACGGCGGGCGGGCCGCGGCGGCTGTCTTGCCTAAGGTTCCGCCAGGGGCGGGGGATAAAGACGTCAGGTGCGCCAACTGCGACAGGCGAGGCACCGGCGTCGGGCCTGAAGAGCAACGCGGGCAGGGCGACCAGCGGGCGCAGCCAGGCGGCAAGCTGCCACAGGGCGTCCTCACCCTTGGCCAGAAGGATCGAAGATCCAAGCGTGGCCGCAATGTGGGCAAGCAGCATCAGGACGCCCACGGTGGTGCCAACCTCGTGGGTGTGTTCAGTGACTGTGTGCAGGGCCGGATTCAGTGGCTCGTTGCCGAGGTGGTGCGCTGCTCCCGTTGTGCCGGCGGCTACCGGCCCGAGTGCGGTGAAGGCCTCGTGGAGTGCAACCTGCCCTGCGCCCAGTAGTGCTGCCATGGTGACAAGGTTCAGCTTGAACCGGGTTGCCAACGTGGTTGCCAACGCCGTGAGGGCGAGCAGTGCCAACAGGACCGGGGCCATGGGCAGCAAACCGCCGCCGACCACGTGGGCGCCGGCCGCCAAGGCCACGATGACCAACGCTATGGCGCCGGACCGCAACGCATGGAAGGGCGCCCGGGGCTGTGAAGTGCGCACGGTTCCTCCCTTTCCTTATCGCGTTGGCTTGTTGAGGCGTCTTGATTCTATCGGGAGTTCGGTGCCGGTCCGGCCCCGGATGGGTTGCTATGTGGATAATGACGCCGAGAGCTAACTCCTCGACGGCCGGACGAAGGTGGGTCCCGGTGGCGGCGGCACGCTGCCCGCCGAACCGGAACGACGACGGCGGAGCTCAAGTTTCAGGCTTTCCTCACCTCGGGCCATGGCCCAGTGGTGGTTCGCCGAGAACGCTGGTTTGAGGAGCCAACTCAGTCTGCGAAGGAGAGGTTTGGCGGTGCTGACCCGCCAGTCGTAGGTGATGACTGTTTCAGGGCCGTCCGTCGCAAAGGTCCAGCGTCCCGTGCCGTTGAGGTCGCCCACGGCCGTGAGCGCGAAGCCATCCAAGGTCACCGGTTCCGTCACGGTGAGCCGCCAACGCAGGGTGTAGGGGAGCCAGCCTTTGGTGTGGAGGTTGAAGGAAGCGCCCACTCCATCGGGGCCGCCCGGGGTTACTCTCGTAACGTTCAGGTACACCGACGGCCACCACTGTTTCAGCGTCCCGGCATCTCCGAGGACGTCCACCACTTCCTCACGCGTCCCCGCCACGCGCCAGACAGTGACGAATTCGTAGTCGGTGCTCTTGCTTGTCTTGCTGGTTGACCGGGCCATTGTTGCCTCCACCGTCCGCGCGGCTCCGAGGGTGTCATTTCGGCATCCGAGAATAATGTACCGCGCTGCGGCGGGTGCCACTACGGGGTTGAAAAACGGAAATATGCTGCGTAATTCTCTGAAATTAGGCACCGTACGAGTTGGCGCAAGCAAAATCAGCAACATATTTCAGAAACGGCCAGTTAATGGATGACGTCAAGGCTATTGGTGTGAACATCAGGAATGCCCGGAAGGTCGCCGGTATCACACAGGGCACGCTTGCGGATCTGATTGGCACGTCCGCGCGTACTATCCACGCCATTGAAACAGGGAAGGGTAATCCATCGCTGCAGACGGTTGTCGCGGCGGCCAATGCTGTGGGCCTGCGACTGGGGACCATTGATGGCTGAGGATCTGGCCCGGCTGAAGTTCGTCCGAAAGGCGCATGTCTACAAATCGGGGGTACTGGCCGGCCACTTGGAACGCACGCAGCGCGGCAGTGTGGTCTTCGGCTACGTCCCGGACTACACAGCCAGTCCCGTCGCGAGTACGCTGCCTTTCGCGCCTGATCCGGTCGAATCCCCGAACGGCGCGCTGCCGGCCTTTTTCGCCGGTCTTTTGCCCGAGGGGCACCGCCTGACCGTCCTCAAGGATGTCGTAAAGACGAGCCTGGCGGACGAACTCAGCCTGCTGTTGGCCTGAACGGGACAATAAGGGAGCTACGGTTCCGCCGCGCCGAGCTGACGCCTTGACCTTGTTCACGGCCCGCCACTCATCTCGCGTGAGCATTGGCGTTCAGGCGTAGTCGCAACTGCACAATGAATCCACCGTGGAGCTCCTGAAAATGCAGAGAACCCCCGGTTTCCCGGGGGTTCTCATTGGCGGTGACGGTGGGATTTGAAACCTCTCCCGCGCCATACTGTGGTGCAATTCCCCCTAGAATCCGCGGTTTTTCCCTAACGATGCATAACGATTAATCAGGTGCGATGTGGGCAAAATGTGGGCAAGTTGTGGGCGGCTACTTCTGCCATGCTCTCTTTGCCCTGGTTCCTATGTGCGGGCCGCGCTTCGCCGCTACGCCGATTCTTGGTGCCTCGCTCGGATCGCGGCGAGGTGGCGCCTGATTCATCTTCTGAATGGCAGCCACATCTTCTAGAGAAAAGCGAACTCTGGTCCCGTAGACCTGATGGGGCCAACCCTGTTGATCTTTCAGGCGATAGACCGTGGCGCGACTTATCTGCAGAAGGGAAGCCAGGTCATTCATAGTGAAGAGCTGATAAGTGCGGTCAATGTGAGTGCTCATGACCTGTAGGCTAGCGCCCCTTAAATCTAGCGCCCCTTAAATGCTGAGAGGGTCCGTCGCCCACCACGGCAACGGACCCTCCTAAGCTTCACCAACCAGCAAGTTGATCTGAAACCAGATTAACAGAAATGCAGATTGATGCAAGCCCAAATCTGTTTGATGTGCAAATTTATGCAGTCAGTCCCGCACCTTAGCGGCTTCCTCAAGCTCGGTGACCTTTTCTGCGACGAGATGCAGCGACTCCCAAATGCCCTCAAACTCGTTGAGCAACCGGTCACCAAGATTCAGCTTGTCCTGCGCATTCAGTTCGTCATTCGCCGCTCTAACCCGGTCATCAATGGCTTTGACGTCGTCCTTCAGTGTCCCCATGCTGGCCCCTCCCTAGTGCGTGGAAGGGCCAGCATATAGGGCTACCGGCCTACGCGCATGAACGGCGACGCTGAATCAGCCGCCGCAATAGCACCCTCAGCTCGAGCATCAACCTGAGCCAGCAAGTACTTTCCGGTGAACGGGTTCTGCACGTACACGGCAGGAACCGCGGACGCAACAGCAGCCGCCACAGGACGCGCCGTAACAGCAGGAGCCGCAGCCGGCGCATACTGATAACCCATCGGCCTGATCGGAGTAACATCCCCGCCATTCAACCGGTCAAGGGTTCCATAGCCGATCTTCTGAGCAGCCTTTGCCGTCAACACATACTCATCCTTAGACAGGCGAGCATCAATCGAATCAGACGTTGTGGTGCCAGGACCATAGACCCGACCACCAGTCGCGTAAGAACCCATGCGGCCAGTGCCAGAAGCGCCGCCGTTCAGATCAGGGGCCACGGAACGGCGATCAACACTATCGAAATACTCGGTCGTGTAGATGCCAATCGTGACTTTCTTGCCGTCAAGCCCATCAGCTTTCCCCTTGATCCCATCCAGCGTGGCTGACGCGTGATCAGCGATCCACGCATCAATATTCACGTTCTTCGGGATGCCCAGAGCCTTACGGGCCATCGTGTCCGCCGCGTCACCAGTGATACCAAACTGGCCGGCAGCGGTAATCAGGTCGTTGTAGCTAGTGCGAAGACCGGCCTGCAACTGAGCCTGCGCAGCAGCGGACCCCTGCGTCTTCAACGTTTCCTCAGCCGTAGCAGTAGCCGAAGTCATAGCTGCCTTCGCAACATCATTGAAGGCTGACTGGTTAGCCCGCCCAGCAGCCGTGTTGATGTCCAAAGTCGTGCCATTCTTAGCCACAGACTCCGTGAGCTTATCAATCGAATCTTGGTAAGCAATCGATGCATCAGAAGCAGACAGAGACAAGATCCCAGCCGCGAACAACGAAGCCGTGAACGCCTCGATATTCGTGATAGCACCTGAAGCACTAAGACCAACGTCCTCAAGTGCCTTCGACATTTCCTCAGTCACAGGCGCAGAGTTACCAACCTTGGTTGTGTATGTCTCTACTGAATCGCCCGCAGACTTCATCGAGTTCGGGATGTTTCCCATCGCGAAGTCAAGCAACTCCTGCTCAGTGAGGGTCACCCCAGCTTGGTTGGCGAGTCCCTGCAAGGCATCTTTGTAACCCGGGAGGTAATCAAGCGCTTCCTTCGCGCCTTTGCCGTTCTTCTGGAACTCGGCAGTCAAAGCCTGGAACGACTTCGCAGCAGTCTCGCCGGCGCCGTTCTTTGCCAAGTTCCCCATCTCGTCGCCAAGGCCCCTGAGACGGTCCTCCAACTGCCCAATTTCGCCCTTCGGCAAGCCGAGAAGGTTCGTAAACCCCTCGAAGAACTTGTTACCGGAATCATCAAACGTCTGGTTAGTCAGGCGCCTAACGGCTTCAGCCATGTTGTCGATGTTGCTGACAGCCTGACCGTTGACCACATCGAAGTCACCCACGACAGAGTCAAAGCCGCTGATGGCGTCTGCCCCCGAACGGGCAAGATCCTGAACCTTCAGGAGCGCCTGACCGTAATCCTCCGTGGACTTTGTGTGCTTCTCTGTGAACACCGCAGCGGCGATTTGTAGCGCAACCAACCCTGCGACAGCCCCACCCGCGGCCTTACCCACGTTTGTAATAGCAGCACGAGCACGCGACCCAGCAGGGGCGATTTGATTGAGGGAAGAATGAAACTCCACTAGCCGTGGAAGGGCTGTCAGGAGAGCGCCACCCAGCAGTAACGCGCCACCAGTCATGCCAGCGATACCGACAGCAGCGTTCAGAATCGGGGTAGGGATTTTTCCAAGGGCGTCAACCAGATCCTCAGCACCTTGCACGATCCCGCGCAACGCCTGAGCCGCGCCGCTACCGCCCTTGATCAGCACAGAGTCGAACGAGCCGCCGAGCTTCTCAAGGTCACCAGCCAGGTTGTCCTGCTTGATGCTCGCCGTGACAGCCGCATATCCAGCCTCGTTGACCTTATCGATCCAACCCTGAATGCCCTTCGCGCCCTGTTCGTAAAGAACGTTAGCGCCGCGAATCGCATCTGTGCCGAAAATCTGGGCAAGAGCAGCGTCACGCTGAGCCTGTGTCAAACCGCCAAGCTTGGTCTTCAACTGCTCAGCCAGGTTCGTGATACCAACGAACTTTCCTTGTGCATCATAAGCCGAGATGCCCAGCTCATTCATCAGGCTCTGCGTTTCCTTAGCCGGGTTAGCCAGCGACAGAAGCATCGTCTTAAACGACGTGCCGGAATCGGATCCCGTCAGGCCAGCAGAAGCGAAGGCGGCCAGCGTGCCAGTTGTATCCTCGACGGATAGCCCAAACTGAGAAGCCACAAGACCCGACTGCTTCAACGCATTCCCGATGTCCTCAACCGAACCCTGAGCCTTACCAGCACCAGCAGCCAACAAATCTGCAAGGTGCGGGATGTCCTGCCCGGACAGCTTGAACTGCGTCAACGCAGTAGCCGCTATCTCAGCCGCGTCAGCAACCTCAAGCGAACCCGCCGCAGCCAACGACATTGCACCCTTAAGGCCACCATTCAGGATGTCCTTTGTGGACACACCAGCCTTAGCCAGCTCATCAATCGCCTGCGCAGCTTCCTTAGCCGAAAAGGAAGTGTCCGCCCCAGCCTCGATGGCTGCATTACGGAGCAAATCCATATTGCCCGCAGTCTCATGCGTTGACGCCTGAACCTCGGACATCGCGGCGTCGAACTCCATGAACCTCGCCACCGCCAGACCAAACCCGGCAAGCAACGCCCCACCCATAACCATGCTGGCCTTACCAACACGGTCAAAATGTTCCTCATTGTCCTTCGCGAACTTCGCAGTACGAGAAGCAAAATCAGAAGTTGCCTGCTGCGCCGTCCGAAACCCAGCAACAAAGTTAGATACCTTCGCCTCAAGGGCGATGCTTATAGATCGATCCGCTATGGGGATCACCTCTTTCACAGAGGATCCAAAAACGCGTTTTGGACACTAAAAAACCCGCCATGGCGGGCCACATATGTATTGCATATTCAGTTGTCTACCGCTCCCGACCGCATGCCCAGGGAGGGCTTTACTCTGTCGGAGTTATCGAGGCCAAAAGCGCGACCTGGAAAATTTTGAACCCTCCGCGCACTTAAACGCCCTCACCGGCGGTCTGAGAGGCTCCTTAAGCCAGCTCCCCCCGGGTGGGGGTGCGGGGCCGCAACAATCGCGGTGAACGAGTGCGACCCCACACCTGCCCGAGCCTGGTTACTGTTTGGTTCCCTCGTAGGTGTTGCCGGGGGTGTCTTCCGGGTCCACGATGTAGGGGATGCTGCCGCGGAAGCCCTGCCTGTACTTGGTTTCAAGTTCCATCGGACGACGATAGAAGCTGTACTTGTCCAGGTCCGGGGCTCCGAGCTTCACGCCAATCTTGAGCAGCGCACCCCATCGGCCCGTGCGTCCTTCGGTTGTCTCCCATGCTTCCCACACTCGGCGGCGGTGAATGCTGCCAGGGTTGGTGGTAAGTGCAAGGTGGGCGTCGTTGTTTGGGATGGTCGCGCCTGCAAGTTTCGCCGCGGTCTTGAGTGCGTTGATCTGGGCGTTGAGTTCTGCGGCGTGGATGGGTGCGTCTGCCCATGCCTGCCGTGCCTTCGCTGGGGCGGTCATGAGGTCTTCGGGTCGGGCGTCCGGGTCCACTGTGCCGAGTGCTGCGGTGAGCTTCGCGGCTGTCTCGTTGAACCTTGCGCGAAGGGTGTTGTAGTTCGCCATGGCGGTCTTCTTGGCCTCGTTGTGGAGGGCGGGGTAGACCTGTTCGGATACCTTGATGCGCACGTCTCCGACTGTCTGAGCGCTTGCTTCTTCCGCTAGCGCGAGGGAGTACAGGGTGTCGAAGTCTTCGCCGTTGATGATGGCATCTGCGAGGCGCTGGGCTGCCGTGCGTTCCTGGTTGAGCAGTGCGTTCCAGCGGTCAATGATCTGCTGGTATTCGCTGGTGGTGGATCCGCCGGCGTCTGTGACGGTCTTAACGTCGAGGATGAGTGAGCGGGTGATGTCGATCATGGTTGCCATGTGGTGGTTTTTCCTTAGAGTTCTGTGACGATTTCGGCGCCGCCGAATTTTGCGGCAAGGCTGTTGACGAGTGCGTCTGAGCCGAGACCTAACGGTTCACCCGCGGGGATGGACTCAACGGCTGGGGGCTCTGGGGTTGGTGGTGTGATGCAGGGGCCGTCTCCGCGGCTGAGTTCACACATGATGATTTGTTTGATTTCGGTGCAAGTGCAGTCGGTCATTTGCGGAACTTTCCGGTTGGTGTGTTGAGGATGCTTACGGCGGCGAGTCCTCGGGCGATGAGGGTTTGTGCCAGGTAGTCGGTGTCTTCCGGCGTGCGGGGGATTTGTCGCCTGCCGCGCTTCTGGTGGCCGATGTCGTGTTTCTGCTTACCCATTGGTTTGCGTGCTTTCTGTTGCGTCGATGAGTTCGTTGCTGATCCGAACTGCGTCCTCGATTGTGAGGACGGACAGGACGTACCTATCGCGGAAGATGATGACCGCTGGTGTCTGGGTGCCATCGGGCTTCTCTTGGATGCCGGGCCGTGCGAAAGTTCTTAAGGCGCCGTCCAAGTTTTCCCAGTAGCGTCCAGCGCGGGCTATGAAAGGGTTGTCGAATTTCATTTGTCTGACTCCAAGTCACTGAGCCGTTGGCTGAGGATTCGGATTTGCTGGTAGGCGCCGGCTGCTACTGCGATCCAGTGCCCTATTTCTTCGTCTTTGCTGGCGTCCGCGTGGGGCTGGTTAGCCTTTAGGGCTTCAAGCACGTCGGGTTGCATGACTTTGAGCACGGTTGGGTGTGAGAAGAACGCGTGTGTCATGCTGCGGCCTTCTGCTTGGTGGTCAGGGCTTCGTAGCGGCGTTGCCAGTAGCGGGCTCGCGCTGCCTCGTGGTTAGCGACTTGCTGGTAGTAGGTGGTTTGTGCGGGCCAGTCCCAAAGAGAGACGGCGGTGGGGTTGTATTCGTATCCGGCCATTACTGCGCCGCCTTCCTGTTTCGTTCTCGATCAACCGAGGCTGCTGCCGCGTGGCCCGTTGGATCCTTGTGAAGTGTTGTTCTGCCGTGATGCTTCTCAGGCAGATTCTTGGTTGCCAAGAGAGCTTGGTGGTAGGTGAGTGCGAGGTTCCGCCAGTGAATGGCTTGGAACCTGTAGTAATCCGCGAGTTCCGTTGAGTCGGTCACGCAGCCTCCCCAGATAGGGGTGTCACATGTGTTTCTTGTGTTACTTCTCCAAATAACTCAGGCTCGGAAGTAACACTCGTAACAGATGTAACAGGGGCATAGAGGCCTCTAGATGGGTTGCTGATACGCCCTGCTTCGTAGGCTCTGCGAAGGTATACGCGAGCCGTGGGGTCGTCTAGATGCAGGAGGGTGGCTACGTCCTTGGCCTTCATCCCTTCCGGGTACTTGTTGACGAGCTGAATCACTTCGGCCATGCGGTCGTTCACACCGTCCGTGGTCCTTGCGTCTATGGCGGCTTTGGCAGCTTCGGCGCGGGATCCGCCAGCAAGCACCCATTTGCCAGTACCGGATTGCTCCATGATGTACTCGCCCTCGGCGGCGTCTCGGCTGGTCACCTGGAGCTGCGCCTGTGTTTCGTGCCTAGAGCGCTTTAGGAGAAGGATCGTGTCAGCGGCGCCGGCTATGCCCTGGGTGCCGCTGACAGCGTCCAGGAAGTCCGCACCGTCCATCTTGCGGGTGTGGTGCACGACGATGATGCTGGAACCGGGGTTGTCGTCTGCCAGACGTTTAAGCGAGCCCATTACCCGATAATCACGGTCATATTGGGTTTCGCCTCCCACTGCTGACGGCATCGCCTTTCCTAGCGTGTCGAGTATGACTAGTGGGTTTTCGCCGGGGTGACGGTCCATGAACTCCCGGATGGTTTCAACCATGTCGCCGCGTGGAACGTCTGTGATGAATGTCAGATTGTCGCTGAGGCTGGTCACGCCCAATGTCCGAAGCCTCGATTGCAGGCGCCTGGGGCCGTCTTCTAGTGCGAGGTAAAGCACGGGAGCGGATTTGGTGGTGAGGCAGCCGAGTACTTTTTGTCCCGTGCTGATTGCTATGGCGATTCCGAGGACCAGCCAGGATTTCCCGATCTTTGGCGCCGCGACCAGAAGCGTGAGGCCCTCAGGGATGATGCCGTCCACGACGTAGACCAGTGCAGGGAAGACTTGCTCAAGTAGCCATGAGCCGGTGAATGCTTTTTTGAGCTTGGATGGCGACTCGTCTTCATACGTGTCGGCCCGGAAATACTCGGGGATGTGGTGGGTGGGGTTGAGCTGCGGGTTGGTCAAGTTCAGTCCTTGCGTCTGATGTGGTCTGTTCCATCGGTGTTGCGAGGGGGCCGGCGCGGGTTGCTCATGTCCACGCCGGCCCGAAGGTCGGCTATGCAGCCGGCCTGTGTTGCTGTGATATGCGGAAGTGGTCTAGGAAGAGTGCTTCCCATTCGCTGGCTATTTCGTTGGAGTCAGCGGTGATGATGAGGTTGAAGTCGGGGCGCGCCCAGGCGTGAGGGTCGGGGAACCTGTCCCGCCCGCCGTATTCGCCGGGGAACCGAAAGGGCCTGTAGCCGTGTACGAGGACTTCTAGGATTGAACCCTGGGGAAGCCGCGAGACGTCCCATGCATGGACTCGGTCCAGCTCGGAGGGATCGTAGGCGACGGATCCGCGGGCGCTCCGGTCGAACCTGGCAACGTCGATAGTGATTTTCTTGCTGATCATCGGTGGCTTTCTGCTGGCAGTGATGAGTAGATGTCTGCGCACATGGGGCAGATGACAGCCTTGGACTGGCTGGGGTTGGCGGTGGCGCCGTAGTTAGTGGCGTCGGCTGACCATTCGATGCCACAAAGTGCATTCATGGCGTTGCCCAAAACGGCGGATTCAGCGATCTGGGCTTTCAGGACGTAGTGAAGGATGACGGGCGGGTACACAGCTTCCCGAGCGGTTTTCGGGCGCGCTTGTGTGTTCGTTTGCATTGGGAGACCTATCTTTTGCTGGTTCTTGGTGACTTCTCGGACAGTCGCCCCCGTGGCTGAGCCATCCGAGTCTTTTGTGGCCCGGTGTGTGGTGGTGGGCCATGAATTATGTGGGGGAGTAGTCCCTCTATGCTGCTGCGCCTGTTTGTTGGCGGGTCTGCTGATCCAACCAAGCCTCTACGTCTGTGACGCGATAGCGAACAGCTTTAGGTCCAAGCTTGATGAAACGCGGGCCGAGACCCTGATATCGCCAATTTGCGAGGGCTGCCGTGGATTTTCCTAGCCGCTTCCCCAACTCGGGGGGTGTGATGAGTTCGGTGTTCATTGCACCTCCAATCGCTTGCTTCATGGTGGGACAGTAGTGCGGTTATTCTGTCCCCTCATTCACTATAACCGCTTGTATCGCCAAATCACAAGAGGTCGCGTAGAATTACTCACCATGGGACAAAATGAAGCAAGGCGATGGGCCGCCTCCGTCGCCGGCAGGGTTGGTAGCAACATCCAGCGCGCACGTAAGGATCTGGGCATGTCGGCCCAGCACCTTAGTGACGGATGCGAGGCAGCCGGGTATCCGATCCCTCGCAGCACAATCGCCAACCTAGAATCTGGGCGCAAGGAAACCGTCTCCCTCCAGGAGCTAATGGTGATAGCGCAGGTTCTTGGCGTACCGCCCATCACCCTTATCTACTCACCGTTCCAGGTGGCGGACATGGTGGAATTGGTCCCCGGGGTGGAGCGGTTGAGTGTGGACGCCGCAGAAGAATTCACCTTTAGAAACCCGGGCTTATCGAACCTGGCAGATCTCACCGAACAAGCGATCTCGTTGCGGGGATTGGAGCACGCGGCGTCCGAGTTGGCCCGCAGGGCAAGGCTGGTCTCAAGTGGTGACATTGGGCCAGAAGCTGCCCGTGGCCAGAGGGGTCTGGATGATCAGTCGATAGCCGACTTAGCCCGTCAAGAAGCCCAATCCATCGCCAGCGGGATTTCCACGATACTCAGGAAAGCCAGGCGACTCCGCCAGCGCCTGGTAGCTGCCGGGGTGCCCGTGTGGGCTGTCCCAGACGAGCTAGCAGCCAGCTATGCGGAAAGTGACGACACGGACGACGCCGGGGTAATTGTCGCCAGGCCGGGATCCACGCGAGAGTTTAGCTAGCATGGCAACGATTGAGCCCTACGAGACATCCAAGGGCCGACGCTACCGGGTCCGCTATCGCAAGCCAGACCGTACCCAAACTGACAAACGCGGGTTCAAGACCAAGCGCGACGCAGAGTTGTTCTTGGCGTCAGTGGAGGTGTCAAAAGCTCGCGGCGAGTTCATAGATGCCACCGCTTCCAAGGCTCTAATTGGGCCTCTGGGCGCCGAATGGCTAACCCGACAAGCCCACCTCAAACCGTCGTCCTTTAGGCCCGTAGAATCCGCGTGGAGGATCCACGTCCTGCCAGCTTGGGGACATGTGTCCATCGCTGACGTTCGGCGCACCGCAGTGCAGCAGTGGGTTTCCGACTTGAGTGGGGCCGGGAAGGGGGCGACGCTTGTCATTCGTGCTTATGGGGTCTTGGCGGCGATACTCGATGACGCTGTAGCGGATCGCAGAGCCCTAAGTAATCCGGCTAGGGGAGTGACGCTGCCTCGGAAGGTCAAGAAAGCGCATGTTTACCTGACGCATGAGCAAGTTCACGCATTGGCCGGCGCTAGCAAGTACCCGGCATTAGTCCTGACGTTGGCTTACTGCGGCCTACGGTGGGGCGAGGCGACCGGGCTTAGGGTCAAGCACCTGGACATGCTTAGAAGACGTTTCATGATCGAGGAAAACGCGGTTCAGGTCGGCTCGGTCATCGAGGTCGGTACGCCAAAGAATCACAAGCGGCGCACTGTACCGTTCCCGCGCTTTTTGGCTGAAAAGCTAGCCGCTCAGTGCGAGGGCAAGGGCCGCGAAGACTTGGTGTTCCCAGGCGAGAACGGACATCATTTGCGGCTCGCGAGAGTACATGAGGACAACATGAGCTGGTTTGCCAGCGCAGTAAAGCGCTCTGGGATTCCGCGCATCACGCCACACGATCTTCGCCACTCCGCAGCAAGCTTCGCCGTGTCAGCCGGAGCAAATGTCAAAGCCGTTCAGAAGATGCTCGGCCACAGCTCCGCAGCGATGACCCTGGATGTCTACGCGGACCTCTTTGACGGCGATCTGGACGTCGTATCTGACGCCTTGGATAACGCAGTCTCACAAGCAAGTGTGGGCAAAATGTGGGCAAGCCAGTAGCTCAGACATAGTAAAAGGCCCCGCCTCCCTCATAAACAAAGGGAAGCAGGGCCTTTCTCATTGGCGGTGACGGTGGGATTTGAACCCACGTTGGCTTTTACACCAAACAACATTTCGAGTGTTGCACCTTCGGCCGCTCGGACACGTCACCAACTGAAATAGGGTACCGGAGTTGGGCCCCGTTCCCCAAAACGAGACCCCACCACCCCAGCAGAGACACCCCCAAAACACCCGCGAAACAGCGCCAACTTCCATCCGAAGCGCCCCGCAGCTAGATTCGTAAGTATCATGACTATTCCTCGCGAGCACGTGCACCAAGCCACCGCCTACTGGGTCACAAAGTCCGGCGATGGTGAACTGCGCCCCGAAGCCATTGAGAACCCCAAAGAAGAAGAAGCCCTGGTCAGGACCCTGTACTCCGGGGTCAGCCGGGGCACGGAGCGAGTGGTTCACGAAGGCCGGGTTCCTGAGCGCGTAGCCGATCTGATGCAGGCCCCGCACCAGGAAGGCGAGTTCCCCGGCCCGGTCAAGTACGGCTACCTGAGCGTCGGCGTCGTCGAACAGGGTCCGGAAGAGTGGATTGGCAAGACCATCTTCAGCCTCCACCCTCACCAGGACTTCTACGTCGTCCCCACCAGCCAGCTCACACCCATTCCCGCGGATGTCCCGGCTCGCCGCGCGGTGCTGACCGGCATCGTCGAAGTTGCCATCAATGCCATTTGGGAAGCCGGGCCGAGGCTGGGAGACCGGGTCGCCGTCGTCGGTGGTGGCCTGGTGGGCGGCATCCTGGCGACGCTGCTGCGGAAGTATCCGCTGGGTCGCCTGCAACTGGTGGACGCGGACCCGGAGAAGCGAAACCTCGCCGAAAAGCTGGGCATCGAATTCGCCGGGCCTGACAACGCGGACAATGACAACGACATCGTCTTCCACTGCTCCGCGACCAACGATGGCCTCAAGCTGAGCCTGCAACTGGCGGGCGACGATTCGGACGTGATCGAGCTGTCCTGGTTCGCGGACAAGGACGTCATCCTGCCGCTTGGCGAGGATTTCCACGCCCGCAGGTTGAACATCCGCTCCAGCCAAGTGGGCGCGGTGGCACTGCCCCGCAGGCACCGGCGGACCAACGCGCAGCGCTTGCAGGAAGCGGCCGCCCAGCTCAAGGATCCATTGTTCGACACGTTCCTGACCAGCGAATGCCAGTTCCAAAACCTGCCCAGCACGCTCGTTAAATTGTTCGAACGGCCCGGTGGTTTCTGCCACGTGGTCGCGTATCCAAACCCGGAGGATTAATACATGTTCAGCCTGACTGTCCGACGCCACTTCATGATCGCCCACAGCCTTCCCCGCGAAGCGTTCGGCCCGGCACAAGGCCTCCACGGGGCCACCTTCGTAGCCGAAGTCAGCTTCCGGCGTCGTGAACTCAACGCCGACGCAATCGTCCTGGACATCGGCGCCGCCGGCGGCATCCTGGAAGAAATCCTTGAAGACCTGAACTACAAGAACCTGGACGAACACCCCGCTTTCAAGGGCAAACTCTCCACCACCGAGGCCCTCGCCAAGCACATCGCGGACGCCATGGCCACCCGGATCCAGGACACTGAAGACGGACCGGCGCTGGCTGGCATCGACGTCGTCCTCCGCGAGAACCCCGACGCCTGGGCGGGCTACTCGCTGGAGCTCCCGGCCAAGTAAGTGCGCATCCGCTTCCTCGTCCCCGGCAACGTCCGGCACGGCTCCGGCGGCAACAAATACAACGCCAAGCTCGCCGAACACCTGACTGCCCTCGGCGCGACGGTTGAGACAGTAACGGTCGACGGCGATTGGCCGGTGGGCAGCGCAGCGGACCGGAAACGGTTCGCAAAAGCGCTCGACGGCGGCACCACCGTGATTGCCGACGGTTTGGTTGCCAGCGGGTCACCGGACGAGATCGCCGGCGCGGTGCAGGCCGGGACAAAGGTGTGGATCCTGTCGCATATGGCGTTGGGGGAGCATCACGATCTTGAGGCGAAGTCGCTGGCGGCCGCGATCGGGACCATCTGCCCGAGCCTGCACTCCGCCGCCGAACTTCAGGACCGGCACGGCACGCTGGACATCACGGTGGCCACGCCGGGCGCAGAACCGGCAGACATCAGCGAAGGCTCCCGGCCCAAGCACATCGTGGCGGTAGCGGCTTTGCTGCCCAACAAGAGCCAAACAATCCTGGTGGACGCACTCGCCGAGCTCCAGGACCTGCCATGGACGGCCGCTCTCATCGGTTCGGAGGAAGCCGACCCTGCGTACGCGGCCGAGGTGAGGGCCGCCGTCGTACATCACGGTCTGCAGGACCGCATCCGTGTCACGGGCGAACTGACCGGGCAGGCGTTGCAGGACCAGTGGCGTCGGGCGGACCTGAGTGTGCTGATCTCGCAGTCCGAGTCGTTTGGGATGGTGGTGACAGAGTCCCTTGCTCACGGAGTCCCGGTGCTTGTGCGGCAGGGGACCGGTGCTGTGGAAGCGCTGGGCGACACTGGCGCGGGAACGGCGTGGGATCCCGGGGAGTCCCTGGCTGGAACCCTCCGGGCCTGGCTCATGGAGGACGCCCTTCGGGAACGCTGGCGGGACAACGCCCTTCGGGCCCGCGATCACCTACCCGGCTGGGAATCCACCGCCCGGACTGTGCTGGACGCTCTGGAAGCTCCACCGAGATGACAGTTAATGACAATCCCGGGCCGCCGGATTGTCATTAACTGCCAACTCGCGGGGGAGAGCCGACCCGGTGTGCGGCGAAGAAGTCCCTGAGAAGCACTGAGCACTCGTCCTCGCGGACCCCGGCATAGACCTCCACCCAGTGGTTTAGGCGGCGCTCGCGGAGGATATCGAACACGGACCCTGCCGCCCCGGCTTTCTCGTCCCACGCCCCAAACACAACCCGTGGGATTCGGGCCAGGACGATCGCGCCTGCACACATGGCGCACGGTTCCAACGTCACCACCAGCGTGCAATCCTCGAGCCGCCAACCATCGCCCTCGTCGCCGGAATCCATGGCACGTTGTCTCAAAGATGCGGCCGCCTGGCGGATCGCCACCACCTCGGCGTGGGCGGTCGGGTCGCCGTGCGCCTCCCGTTCGTTGCGGCCGGAACCCAGCACGCCGCCGTCGGGCCCTATCACCACGGCACCGATCGGGACATCGTCTGTTTCCAACGCCAGCCGGGCCTCGTCCAAGGCAAGCCCCATCCAGGCCAAGTGATCTGCGTGATACGGCTCGGTGGCGCTCATGTCTCAATGATAGTTTTGGGGGATGCGCACATTCGTCGTGGACCACCCGCTGGTCGCTCACAAGCTCACCGTATTGCGGGACAAGAACACCCCTTCACCGGTCTTCCGGCAACTCACCGAAGAACTCGTCACCCTCCTGGCCTATGAAGCCACCCGCGAGGTCAAGACGCAGCCAGTCGAGATCGAGACCCCGGTTACCAAGACCATCGGCACCGCCTTCACCAAGCCCACGCCGCTGGTGGTCCCCATCCTGCGCGCCGGGCTGGGCATGCTGGAGGGTATGACCAAACTGGTCCCCACCGCCGAGGTCGGTTTCCTGGGTATGGCCCGCGACGAAGAAACCTTGGACATCATCACCTACGCCGAGCGCCTCCCCGAGGACCTCACAGGTCGCCAGATCTTTGTCCTGGACCCCATGCTCGCAACCGGCGGCACCCTGCGCGAGGCCATCAAGTTCCTCTTCAAGCGCGGCGCCTCGGACGTTACGTGTATCTGCCTGCTGGCCGCACCCGAAGGCCTGGCCAAGCTGGAAGAAGAGCTGTCGGACGCCAACGTGAATATTGTCTTGGCGTCGATTGACGAGAAGCTCAACGAGAAGTCGTACATCGTGCCGGGTCTGGGCGACGCCGGCGACCGCCTCTACGGCGTGGCCGGCTAGACAGGAACCCCTACCGGTTTCCTCCCCGCGCCGTTAGCCTGTGGCGCATGGACTGGAAACTTGAACTGGTATTTGTCCCCGTGTCCGACGTCGACCGGGCGAAGGATTTCTACGTCAACAAGGTTGGTTTCAACGCCGATTACGATGAGCGTCCCACTGACGGCATCCGCTTCGTGCAGTTGACCCCGCCAGGATCCGCCTGCTCCATCGCCATTGGGGAAGGCCTGAATGACGCACCTCCGGGTACGGCGCCGTCCATGCAGATCGTGGTGGCGGACATCAACAAAGCACATGAGCAACTCAAAGCCAACGGAGTGGATGTCAGCGATATCGACATCCAGGACTGGGGCCACTTTGTGTACTTCGCGGATCCGGATGGCAACAAGTGGGCGCTCCAATACCTTCCACAGCGACCTAACGGCTGAGTAAGCCCGCCAGGTGCGGCAGGATGGAACCATGACCCATCCTGCCGCGAATCCTGCCACCGAACCGCCCGTGCTGACCGTCCGCGCCGTCCTCTTCGACATGGACGGAACGCTGGTTGATTCCACGGCCATCGTGGAGCAGGTGTGGCTGGAGTTCGCCGAACGCTACGGCCTGGATTACAACGAGATCCTCCGCACCTCCCACGGCGTCCAGGCCGGCGACACCATACGCCGCTACGCGCCCGCCGGCGCTGACTTGGAGGCGTTGACCGCAGAACTCGGCGACATGGAACGTACCCGGACGGAGGGCGTGATCGCGTTGCCCGGTGCGGAAGCGCTGCTGGCGGGGCTGCCGGATGAGGCGATCGCACTGGTCACGTCCGCGGACCGCATCCTCGCGGAGGTCCGCATGAAGGCTGCCGGCCTGACCATGCCGTCCACCACCGTCACCGCCGAATCCGTCACCCGGGGCAAGCCGCACCCGGAGGGCTACCTCAAAGCCGCAGCGCTGCTGGGAGCGGAACCGGCCGACGTCGTGGTTTTCGAAGACGCACCCGCCGGTATCGCCGCTGCCCGGGCCGCGGGCATGAAGACCGTGATCGTGGGTGCCGCTGGCGGCGAGCTTGAAGAGGGCATGTGGCGTATCCCGGACTACTCAGCGGTGACCGTCACCGCTGTGAAGGATGACGACGGCGGCCACCTCCTGACGCTGACCCTCTAGTAAGGTTCGGCCCGGTCTGTTCCCGCCGGTAAACCGGGAGTACGCTGTGCGCATGTCTGCGATGCCGGAGGCTTACGGTGCTGCACTGGAGCGGGCGATGGTCCATGCCGGTGACTGGCTTGCATCGGTGCCCACCCGCCCTGTCCGCCCTTCCTCCGACGCCGATCAGGTGGCTGGCAGCATCCTGCAGCGCCTCCCTGATGAGGCCACCGATGCCGCCGAGGTAGTCGACGAGCTCGCCGCTTTGGCTGAGCCGGGCCTCATGGCCATCCAGTCCGGACGCTTCTTCGGGTGGGTCATGGGCGGCACGCTGCCCGCCGCCATGGCCGCCGACTGGCTGGTCTCGGCATGGGACCAGAACACAGGGCTTCGCTTCGCCACCCCGGCGGCAGCTGCCATCGAGGAATCCGCCGCGGCCTGGTTGCTGGACCTTCTCCACCTTCCCGCAACCGCCGACGTCGGATTTACCACCGGCGCTACCACCGCCAATTTCGTGGGGTTGGCAGCCGGGCGGCAGTACTTGATGGATGAGGCGGGTTGGGACCTTGAATCGCTGGGCCTGAACGGTGGTCCGCGCATCACGACGTTCGCCGGCAGGGAACGGCACGCCGCAGTGGACCTGGCGTTGCGGTACCTGGGTTTGGGTGCCTGCGTCCCTGTAGACGCCGACCAGCAGGGCAGGATCATTCCAGACGCCCTCGCAGCTGCCATGGATGAGCAGCCGGGTCCCTCCTTGGTTTGCCTTCAGGCCGGCAACTTGCACTCCGGAGCTTTTGATCCGATGGAAGAAGCCATCGCCGTGGCCCACGATCGTGGAGCGTGGGTTCACGTGGACGGTGCTTTCGGGTTGTGGGCTGCTGTGAGCCCGACTTTGAGACAGCGGCTGGCCGGCGTGGAGGGTGCCGATTCGTGGGCTACCGATGCCCACAAAACCCTGAACGTTCCCTATGACTGCGGACTGGCCATCGTCTCGCGGCCGGAGTCGCTGCGCCGCGCCTTCAGTGTCCACACCAGCTACTTGATTGCCAGCGAAACGGGGTTGGGGGACCCGCTCGAGAAGGTTCCCGAGATGTCGCGTCGGGCGCGGGGCATCCCGGTCTGGGCTGCGCTGCGGCAATTGGGCCGGTCAGGAGTGATCGCCATGGTGGAACGTCTGGCCGCGAACGCAAAGGCGTTGGCTGAAGGTCTGGCCACGATTCCCGGCGTCGACGTCCTCAACGATGTGGTGTTCACCCAAGTCTCCGTGAGTTTCGGCAGCGACGACCGCACCCACAGGATCACCCAACGGCTCATGGCCGAAGGCGCAGTATGGATGTCCGGCTCGTCCTGGCGGGGCCGGGAGATCCTGAGGATTTCCGTGAGCAACTGGACCACGGACGCCGCGGACGTGGCGGCGTCGATCGCGGCGGTCCGTGGTGCCGTGGAGGCGGAACCGGAAAATTAGTGGTCTTTAGCGAGTCCCTACTCATGTGAGCAGAGGCAGCAGGCGGCGATGAGCTACGGAGAGGACGCAGCTGAGGGCGCAGCTGTAGAAAGCGCAGTGGAAGGAGGTTCGATGCTTGAATATTCGTAACGAGCAGGAAGCGGCACAGAAATGGAATACTCAATCTCCCATGCCGCGAACTCCCTGGATTGTCTGAGTACACGCTGCGGTACTACGAAAGGGATGGGCTTCTGGCCTAGCATCCAGAGAGACTCGGCTGGCAGGCGGAGATACTCCGAGCAGGCGGGGAACCTGAACCGGCCCTGTCGACGCCGGGCGCTTAGCTCTGTACGGTGCGAACTCCGCTGACGCCGGCCGCGTCTGCGACGAGATAGGTCCCGTCGCCGCGAATCACGAGACCCTCGGCGTTGATCTGCAGAACCTCGTTCACGAGACCACCGGTGTGGTTTCGGTAGTGGATCACTAGAGTGTTCAGGCCCGTATAGACGTCGATCACCTCGAAGTGCAGATCCTGGATCTTCTCCAGACCGAAAGCCCAGTACGCGCGGATCGCGGCCTTGCCCCGGAGAACACCTTTAGTTTCGGGGAGGATTGCTGCAGCGACTGGCGACGTGAATAGAGCATCTTCGGTGAAGTGTTCGAGCACAGCGTCTAGATCGTGCGCATTCCAGGCTGCGACCCATAGATCAGCAAACTTCCGGGCTTCCACGATATCCATGCGCTTCAGACTATCGATAAAAGTCAATGGGAATCTGCTTGCTGGCTTTGAGAGGGCGCAGTGGTCGTCCAGAGCGCAAACTGCCGTTTCTGTTGCGGAGGCCCTCGCCGCCGCTTGGCACCTGGGTATGGCGCAAGTACAACAGTGGCAGCAAATGTCGCAGAGTGCCGTCTGGAAAGCAGCACAATAGTCGCCATAGTTTACTTACCCGGGGGCATCAAAAGTTCCTACCCGAGTTTCGCCGTCCTGAAGAAACGCTGGAATCTGCCGTGTTGGGCGCGCCGTCGAAAAATTCTTAGCAGCATCGGCCGGGCTCGTCGTCTGTGCGCCCTCCCCCTTCTGATGCGAAAAGCCGCCCCCGGAACGGGAGCGGCTTTTCAGCAAAGCTCTTGGCTTAGTACCAGTTGTTGGCCAGGTGGAAGGCCAGGGCAGCTGACGGGGAACCGTAGCGTTCCTTGATGTAGTTCAGGCCCCACTTGATCTGGGTCTGGTAGTTGGTCTGCCAGTCAGCGCCGGCCGAGGCCATCTTGCCGGCCGGAAGCGACTGGACAATACCGTACGCACCGCTGGAGGCGTTGGTTGCGGTGGTCCTCCAGTTGGATTCCTTCTCCCACAGCGTGTTCAACGCGGTCATTTCGGCAGCGCTCCAGCCATAGTTGCCCAGAATGCTGGCGGCGTAGGCCTTGGCAGCAGCGGGGTCGTCAACAGCCTTGGGCGCTGCTGCGGCGGCTGCGGCTTCTGCGGCGGCGGCAGCAGCGGCGTCGGCTGCCTGCTTTGCGGCTGCGTCAGCGGCGGCCTTTTCTGCAGCGGCTGCTTGGTCTGCGGCGGCCTTCTCGGCTGCCGCCTGTGCAGCGGCTGCCTGGTCTGCGGCAGCCTTGTCCGCTGCAGCTTTGTCGGCCGCGGCCTTTTCGGCAGCTGCCTTGTCAGCGGCCACCTTCGCAGCGGCGGCCTTTTCGTCCGCAGCTTTCTTGGCCGCGGCTTCTTCAGCGGCCTTGTTGTTGCTGGCCTCGGCAGCTGTCCGGGCCTCAGCCACGCGGCTGGCCTCGGGAAGGTTGAGGGCGGCGTTGGCGGCCGTTCCGAGCGATGCGACGCCAAGTGCGGCAGCGATAACGCCAGCTACAACGGACATACGGTTGCCGGACTTGCCCTCACGGGCGGCCTTTTTGAGGACGGTCTGCGACTTGGTCAACTGGGGGTCGTTCTGGTCGCGGTGACGCGCGGAAGGGCGCGTCTGATCGTTAAGTTCAGACATGTGTGATTACCTCTCAGCGCCTGCGGAGTTAGCTGTCGGGTTCGGATGAGGTCATCCGGCCGCGCGTTACGCTGCGGCTTCACCCCAAGGGCCGGCAAATGCCTGGGCCCGGAGACTCTGGGTCCCCCGTCTCTGCCTCGGAGTAAGAACGGACTCCGGGAAGTGGCAGAGCTCGGCGCATCCCGGATGCGGGCCCTTTTGAGCGACCCACCCTTTCGACGGTACAGGAGGATTCCGCAGATGTCACATTTAGGTAACAGAGATCACGACGCCGGTGCGTCGCCTTGCCGGGACCGTCACCTTCAGTTGCTGGCGACGACAGGCAGCCGAACAGTGAATTCCGTCCGCCCCGGTTTGGACGTCACTTCCACGGTTCCGCCATGGGCTGTGACGATGGATTCAACGATCGACAGACCCAAGCCGGATGTCCCTTCCGACCCCGACCTTGCGGCATCGGCACGGGCGAACCGGGAGAAAACCCGGCGCTGGAAATCTGCAGGAATTCCCGGCCCGTTGTCCGTCACAGTGACCACTGCACTGCCGTCGGAGGAGAGCATGACCCCGGTGACCACCGTGGTTCCGGGCTCCGTGTGCTTCCGGGCGTTGGAGAGCAGATTGGCCAATACTTGATGCAGCTGGGTGGCATCTCCGCGCACCGTGATCGGTTCGTCCGGCAATGTCAGCTGCCAGATGTGGTCCGGGGCCATGACTTTCTCGTCACTCACGGTCTCGATCACCAACTGGGTCAGATCCACGTCCGTGACCTTCACCGGTTGGCCCTCGTCCAACCTTGCCAGCAACAGCAGGTCCTCCACCAGCGTAGTCATGCGTTCGGACTGGCTCTGCACCCGGGCCAGGGACTTCCTGCCATCGTCCGTGAAGGTCTCGGTCATCCGCAGCAACTCGGTGTAGCCACGGATGGCCGTCAGCGGCGTCCGCAGTTCGTGCGAGGCGTCGGCCACGAACTGCCGCACTTTGGTCTCGCTCTCCTGACGGGCCTCCAGGGCGCTGGAGACGTTGTTCAGCATCTGGTTCAGGGCATGACCTACGCTGCCCACTTCGGTCCCGGGATGGGAGGCCGACGGCGGTACGCGCACCGCAAGTGCCACTTCACCGGCGTCGAGAGGCAGCCGCGAAACCTTGGTGGCGACATCGGAAAGCTGCTCCAGGGGCCGCATGGTGCGACGGATGATCACCGTTCCCACCAGGCCGATCACTACCAGGCCGCCCAGTGACACCAGCACCATGGTCCAGACCAGCGAAGCCTCTGCGGTCTGTTTGTCTGCCAATGGCAGCCCGGTGACGATTACGTCGCCATACGGCGTCTCGACCGCAATAAGCCGGTAGTCGCCATTGGACAGCGAACGATCAACTGGCGGGCTGTCCTTGGGCAGCGCCAACAGGACCTGCTCGTCGGCGTCGGAGAGGGCCACCCGCTTGCCCTGGGCATCAATCAGGCCTGAGCTCCGCACGGTGGACCCGTCGATCCTTGCGTTGAGCGTCCCGGCGGCCTGGCCTCGTGCCTCCAGCGGGTCCGGCCTTCCGGTATTGGGAAAGTTCGACGGCGGCCTGCCGAAGTCATTCGCCCTGGTGGAGGCCTGCTGCAATTGCCTGTCGAGCTGCCTGTTGAAGACCATGTCCATCGATGCGTAGCTGACCACCCCGACTGCGCCGCAAATGGCCACCAGCAAAGCCATGGCCACCAGGACCAGTCGAGTGCGCAAATGCCAGGTGGAGGGACTCAGCCAATTGCGCTGGTGGCTTCTTGCAACCCCTGAGAGTGCGCTCAAGGCCTAGTCCGCGGGTTTGATGACGTAGCCAGCTCCGCGAACGGTGTGGATCATCGGCGCGTGGTTCGCTTCGATCTTCTTGCGGAGATAGGAAATGTAGAGTTCGACGATGTTGGCTTGGCCGCCAAAGTCGTAGTCCCACACGCGGTCCAGGATTTGGGCCTTGCTCACCACCCGTTTCGGGTTCTCCATCAGATAACGCAGGAGTTCGAACTGGGTTGCCGTCAGGGCGATGTCCTCCCCGGCGCGGGTGACCTCCCGGGTGTCCACGTTCAGGGTCAGATCGCCCACAACCAGCTCAGCTGTGTCCATGGCGGCGACGCCTGAGCGCTGGACCAGCCGGTGCAGACGAAGCAGTACTTCCTCCATGCTGAAGGGTTTGGTGACGTAGTCGTCGCCCCCTGCCGCCAGACCCACGATGCGGTCCTGCACGGCGTCTTTGGCTGTCAGGAACAGGGCCGGAACTTCCGGGGCGAAGGCACGTATCCGGTTAAGGACTTCGACGCCGTCGAAGCCGGGGAGCATCACGTCAAGCACCAGGACATCAGGACGGAATTCCTTGGCGAGCTTTACGGCTTCGGGCCCATCAGCGGCCACGCCTACTGACCAGCCCGCCATGCGAAGGCCCATGCTCATGAGCTCGGCAAGGCTGGGTTCGTCGTCCACCACCAGGGCACGGATCGGGGAGCCGTCGGGGTGGGTGAGCTGGGGAAGATTGTTCGTCATGGAGTGCGGGGATGCCATGTGACAACTCTCCATTCTGCTGGTTTGCCCGGGCTGAGCCGCTCCTGTGAGGACCCTGTGAGGTCAACACTAGCGAGGTGGGAGTCCGGGGACACCTGGATGGAGGGGTGGCGCCTTATGGATTCGTTCAGGGACGACGTCCTGAGAAAACGGGGGCTGGCCGCACACGTTTCATCGCTTCTAACAGATTTCAGCCAAAAAAATCGAGAACGTGGCAAGCGCCGATTGGACAACAAACGTTTCAGATCGTGAGATTCCGTCGGGGAACGGTTCATGGGCAGTAAGGTGCGAATCATGCCTCATGGGCCGAATATTATTCACTGCAAGGCGAATATTTCTTCCCTTCTCCGAATCTTGCGGCACACATTTCGAGCCTCCACGGAATTGTGATTTGCGGCACAATAGACCCCTACGTCTCAAAATGTGGACGGTTCTGCGCTTTGTTACTTGCGTGTTGCCTTTGTTACGTTGCACACTTCCAATGTGAACAAGAACTCAACAGCACCTGCAGCCGCAGCAACCTGGTCCAGCACACCCGCTGGCCATGATGACCGCTGTTGTCGAATGCAAGCCTAACTTTCCACCCCAAGAAGTTTCAGGCATTCGCCCCCTAGCCCAGCGTTGGGCGCCCCTCCCCAAACTCATTGCGGGGACATTCAGCATTCGAAGCCGCGATGACGGCTATTCACTTTTGAGGTAAGCACTCCATGTCAGTTGCATCTGGATACGTCCACATCTCCGTCCGTAACGCCAACAAGGCCGCATCGAACGCGGGGCTCCGTCCCGGCTTCGGCAACCGCCCCGGCTATTCTCCTGCTCCGCAGGGTGCCGGCCAGCAGGCTCCCGGGTACGTGCCCCAGGGGTACAACCCCAACTCCTATGGCCAGTTGCGCGCAGTACCAGCTACGGAGCCGGCACCTATTACCGCCCCCACTCCGGTGATCGCACACTCGGACAGGTTGCGCCCCGTTGCCAACGACAACGTGGCCCGAGGCTTCGTGCTCTACATGGGCATCGACGAAGAGACCGCGGCCGCTGCTGGAACCTCCATTGCCAAGCTTGCCCAGGAAATCCGCGCCTACGCACAGTCCCTGGTGACCGGTGCTGAGAGCTACGCGGCCGTCGCCGTCGCTCCCGCCGGGGCACCCGGGTCCGCACTCGACGTCGTGCGTTCCACCTTTGGTGACCCCACCGTGGCCTCCCGCCAGCGCACTGAAGCTGCACGTCCGGCGCCGCAGCAGGAAGCGCGTCCTTCCGGCGTGCTGATCGATCTTGCCCGCCGCGAAGTGCACTTGGATGGCGAGTCGCTGAACCTGACCTTCAAGGAGTTCGAGCTCCTCAACTACCTGGTTGAAAACGGTACGCGCACCGTGGGCCGCGACGAATTGCTTGAGGGCCTGTGGCGCAATGCCGAGGAAGTGCCGAATGAGCGCACCATCGACGTCCATATCCGCCGTCTCCGTTCCAAGCTGGGCCGCCTGGCCAACACCGTGCGCACGGTCCGCGGGCAGGGCTACCGCTTCTACGAGCACCCCGAGGTCATCGTCTGGGCCGCTCCGGAATACTCGATCTGATCTTTTGACTGCCGAAAGGCGGCACATCCCTCTGCGCCTGCGCTCGTTCCTCACGCAACAACGGCGCTATCGGGACGTGCCGCCTTTTCGCACGCCCGGCCAGTGAGCATGTGCCTTCGCGGCTATAGGGTTGTTGCATGAGCGACCACCATCTTAAGCGACTCGTGATCATGCGCCATGCCAAGGCTGATTGGCCCCTCGGCGTGCCGGATCATGAGCGTCCCTTGGAAGAGCGGGGGCATCGCGAAGCGCCGCTTGCCGGGAAATGGTTGCTCAAGCACAAGATCGTGCCCGACTTCATCCTGTGCTCCTCCGCCCTCCGCACCCGCCAAACCTGCACCTGGGTGTGTGATGAACTGGGCGACAAAGCTCCCACGCCCAAACTGGAAGACGGGTTGTATTCCGCCTCGGCCAACCGGATGCTGACTGTCATCAACCACGTTCCGGATACGGTGACGACGCTCATGGTCATCTCGCACATGCCTGGTGTGCAGGATCTCGCCATGCATCTGGCTTCCCGCGATTCTGACCACGACGCCTACATGGACGCCGCCACCCGCTACCCAACCAGCGCGTTGACGGTCATGGAAACCGAAAAGTCCTGGGCTGAGCTCGATGGGCAGGATGCCCGGCTGACGCACTTCACGGTGCCACGCCACTAACGGCAGGCAGCTGCGTCTCGTGCAGTTCCTGCTGGGCGGCCACCTCGCGGAGCAGGCGCACGGCGTGGCGGATGTTGGGACTTGCCGTCATGGTCTTGCGGTAAACGATCCCTACGGCGCGCTGTTGGACCGGGTTGACCACGGGAACTGCGACGACCCCGGGCGGGAGCGTGGGCCTGCCAAGACGCGGAACCAGTGCGATGGCCACGCCCTGTTCCACCATGGCTATGTGGGTGGAAAAATCTGGATCATAAACGCGGATGTCCGGTACGCGGCCAATCCCGGCGAAGATGTGCAAAAGCGCCTCATTGCAGATGGCCCCTGCCGGGGTACTGATCCAGGTCTCCTCCAGCAGGTCTTCACGTTCGACGGCGGAACGCGCCGCAAGCGCGTGGCTGCTGTTGACCAGGACATCGGCCTGGTCGACGCACAGGTCCTCGTGCACCAGGTTTTCCGGGATGACCAGCGGGACCGAGTTCCAGTTGTGGACCACCGCCAGTTCGGCCTCGCCTGAGGCCACGCGTTGCACGGCTTCACGGGGGTCCTCGGCCAGGACTGTGATATCCAGATCCGGGTGGGTGGTCGCCATCCGCCCCAGCATCGGTCCCACCAAACCGCGGCAGGCCGTGGAGAAGGCCACCAGCCTCAACAGGCCCGATGGTTTGGCGGGATCGGCCAACAACGTGGCCTGCAGTTCTTCGAGTTCGCCCATGATCCGGCGTCCGTAGCCTGCCAGTGCCAGGCCGCGCTCGGTCAGCAGGACGCCGCGGCCGTTGCGCTCCAGAACGGCAACTCCGGTTTGCTTTTCCAGCTTCTTGATCTGCTGTGAGACCGCAGATGGGCTGTAGCCCATGACGTCCGAGGCTGCCACCACCGATCCATGCTGCTCCACGGCGACTAAGGCCCTCAGGGCTGAAATATCGATCATGAAGTAAATCTACTGGGTTTCATGTTGAATTCAACGCTGGTGCTTCATTCAAAAGAGCGTCAGAGTGTACTCGTGAACCTTCGCCACTCTGCCCTCGCCGTTCTCGTAGCTGTCCTCTGGGGCGTCAACTTCGTTGCCATCGACCTCGGCCTGCACACGAACGGCCGGGATGTCCCGCCCCTGCTTTTCGTGGCCATGCGCTTCGTGCTGGTGGTTTTTCCCTTCATCTTCTTCATCCGCAAACCGGACGTCAGCTGGAAGGCGATTGCCGGCGTCGGGCTCTTCATGAGTGCGGGGCAGTTCGGCCTCCTGTACCTGGGCATGGCCCTCGGAATGCCCGCAGGCCTGGCCTCGCTGGTGCTGCAGGCCCAGGTCCTGTTCACCATCCTGCTCGCGGCCCGGTTCCTTGGCGAAAGACCGAGTCGGAGGCAGCTGCTTGGCGTGGTGCTGGGCATCGCGGGGTTGGGGGTGGTGGCGGTGGGGCGCAGTGCCGTGGCTCCGGTGCTTCCGCTCATGATCGTGCTGGCGGCGGCCTTGTCGTGGGCGGTGGGGAACGTGGTGGCCCGGCACTCGAAAGCGGCCTCCGGGCTGGGCTTGGTGGTGTGGTCGGGGGCCGTGGTGCCGGTTCCGTTGGCCGGATTGTCGCTGGTGGTGGATGGTCCGGGCACCGTGGGGGCAACGCTGACGGACCTGCAACCGGCCACCATCCTGAGCGCCGTGTACACCGCAGTGTTCGCGTCGTTGGTGGGGTACGGCATCTGGAACCGGCTGTTGTCGCTGTACCCGAGCTCCGACGTCGTGCCTTTCACGCTCCTGGTCCCGGTGGTGGGTATGACGGCCGCGTGGCTGGTCCTGAACGAGATTCCGACGCCCGCAGAGGTCATGGGCGGGCTGATCCTGCTCCTGGGCGTGGCGACGGCGGTGTTCGGTGCCTCCCGAAAACGTCCCGGAACCCCCGTTGTGAGGCCTGCTCTGCGTGTCTGAACGTGCCGTTAGCGCGCAGAGCAGGCCTCACAACGCGGGGGTCTAGCGTTTGGGGGCCGGCTTGCGTTGGGTTGGAACGCTCGACGCCGGTCGCTTGGCCGGCGTCGTTGCCGTACGGGGTGCGGGGCGCTTGGGAGCGGGGGTTGCCTGGGGTGCGGGGCGCTTGGCGGCGGGGGTTGCCGGGCGCTTGGGAGCGGGGGCGGCCGGGGCTGCGGGTCGCTTGGCGGCGGGGCTGGCCGGACGCGGGGTGGATTTTCGCTGGGCCGGTGTCCGTTTGGGAGAAGGCGCCGGCCGTTTCACTGGCGCAGCCGCCCGCGATCCGAACGACGGCACCACGGCTCCGAGGAACATCACGGCCAGTGTGCCCATCCCGGCAGCGACTGCCAGGTAGAAATAGATATCGGAGTCCTTGGTGCTGACCGCGCTGCCAGTGCTCACTGCACCGCCCAAGGCGTTGGCGTCCTGGGTGAACGCGATACCCCACATGCGAAGGAAGGCGATGCTGCAGCCAATGAACAGGCTGGTTCCCACGGCACCGAGCAGGATCACAAGGTATCGCCGCCGGCTGAAGAGCTGCACGAGGGAAGCGAGGTAGCAAAGCAGCACGCTTCCGAGGAACAGGTACAACACCAGTTCTTCGAGCACCACAGCCGCGAGGACCAACAGCGCCAATGATACGAAGGCGGCCACTACCGCAAGCTTCCCGCTGTTCCCCATGTGACGCATGAGGTTAATCATCGCCGACCAAGTGGCCACGCCACGCCGTCGTACATTGCAGTTGGATACCGTTGTGCGGCCTGGTCTGCGCGCCATGGCCATGACATGGGACGCAGAGCAGGCCTCGCAACGCGTTACTTGATGACGTACCCGTGCATGATGGTCATCACCGCGGCCACGCTTTGCTCGCGGGTTCGTTCCGGGTTGTAGGTCTGCCGGTCCAGGCCCACCACGAAGATGGCTCCGAAGATGGCCGCTTCGAGGCTGCCGCGGGCAATGGAAGTGTCCACGGTGTAGCCGGCTGCGACGCGTTCCACCGCGGAACCGATCACCGCCAGGAGTTCGGCCCGGAGCTCGGCAAAGACAGCGCTCCATTCGCCGGGCGTCCGCCAGTTTTCGCTGACCCAGAGCCGGGCGAAGGAGGGGTAGTCGTCCATGAACTCCATGGCCTGGCCCACCATGTTCTGCATGGATTCCAGGGGATCGCTGCTTTGCCCCTGGACGTCCTGGAGCCTGACGAGCATGATGTCGACGCCGTGCCGAAGAAGCTGGGCGATCAGGTCCGACTTGCTGCCGAAGTTGTAGTACACGGTCCCCTTGGACACTCCGGCAGCAGCGGCGATCTCGTCCACGGTCACTCCCGCGGCGCCGCGTTCGCCGATCAGCTCCATGGATGCCTCGAACAGCCGCTGTTTGGTGGCGTTGGTGCGGCCCGGACGGAGCTTCTTCTCCGCGGTTCCCGCAGGGGCCGGCTCGGTGGTGCTCATACTGCAATCTCCGGCTTCAGGGTCTTGAGGGTCCACATCTTGTGCTTGCGGACCGCCAGTGTGGACAGTGCCGCTCCCAGCAAAGTGTATCCAAGCAGCCCCAGCACGGTAGGCCAGATCATGCTGAGTTCGCCGCCGTAGATCAGGTGCCGCATGCCGGTGACGACGTAGCCCATGGGCAGGACCTCGTGGACCACGTGCAGGGGCGCCGGGGTGGTCTGCCATGGGAACGTACCACCGGAAGAAACCAGCTGCAGGACCAGCAGGATCAGGACCACGAACTTGCCCGGCGTACCCAGCAGGGCCACGATGCCTTGGATGATCGCGCTGAACGCCATCACAGCGGCCAGCATGAACAGCCACATCCCGATCGGGTGGGCCGGATTCAGGCCCAGACCGAGATCCACCACCACGGTCAGGATGGTGGCCTGCAGCACCGAAACCACGAAGAACGGCAGCCAGCCTCCGACGGCGATTTTCCAGGCGGGGGCGTTCGAGGCCAGGGCCCGCTGGGTGATGGGGCGCATGGCCTGGACCAGCATGAACACACCGATCCAGAGAGCCAGCGTCAGGAAGAACGGGGCCAGGCCGGCACCGTAGGAACCCGCCTTGGCTTGGGAGACGTTATCCACGGCAACGGGATCGGCGATGACCTTGGAGACGTTGCTCTTTTGTTCATCGTTGGGGTTCGGGATGTCTCCAGCGCCCTTCGCGAGCTCCGTGGCGAGCGTGTGGGAGCCATCTGCCGCGGTCACTGCGCCGCTGGCCAGCTGTCCGGCGCCGTCGTCCAGTTGGTGGGCACCGTCGTCGAGTTTCACAGCGCCATCCAAGGCCGACTGCTGACCGGCTGCCAGCGTGGCCGAGCCGGAATTCAGCTGCCCGGCCCCGGCTGCTGCCTGGGAAATGGCGTCGGTCAAAGCCGGGGTTGCGCCCGCGAGCTTTTGGGCGCCGGCGCTGACCGCGGCGGAACCGTCGGAGAGCTGCTGGATCTTGGCGGCATCACCGGAAATCTTCGCCCTGGCGTCGGTGACCGGGCTGGAAGTTGCCGCGGCATCGAAGTCGGCGAGGACCTTGTCGGCCTGCTCCTGGGTCAGCACACCAGCAGCCACAAGCCGCGCGTTGGACTCGAGCACACGGTTGCGAAGGCCCTTGTCCGCTGCGTCCAATTGCCCGACGACTTCCTGGACCTTGGCGTTCAGTTCCGCGTTGCCCGCGGCCACCTGGGCGGCGCCGTCGGCGAGTTTCTGCGAATCCGCGGGGAGGGTCGCCGTCTTGTTCTTGAGCTCGGTGAGCCCCGAGCTCAACTGGCCGGCACCCGCGTTCAGCTGCACAGCGCCGTCGCGCAGCTGGGTTTGGCCGGCAACCAGTTGGTCCGCGCCGGTGACCAGCTGACCGGTGCCGGTGTGGAGGGTGGCGGCGCCGTCGCTGAGCTTTCCGACACCGGTGGCGAGCTCGGAGGCGCCGTCTGCGGCCTTCACGATGGACGCGTGGATGGTGCCAAAACCGGTAAGGAGCTGGTTGGCGGTTTCTTCGCCCACTTCCTTGGCCACGGTGGAGTGCACGGCCGTGGTGAGCTTGTCCACGATGGTGCTCAGGAGGTAGTTGTTGGCGTCGTTGGTGGTGACGTGCAGCATGGCCTGGTTGGCGGCGTCAAAGCTGCCGGGGGAGACCAGGTTGGACGAGAAGTCCTTGGGGATCCGCAGGGCGAACGCGTATTCACCGGTTTTCACCCCGGCGTCGGCTTCTTCGGCGTTGGAGACCTGCTTCCAGTTGAAGACGTGGCCCTCCACCAGGCTGTCCGCCACCTTCTTGCCGGCCTGCAATTGCGTGCCGTCCTTCGCGGTGGCGCCGCTGTCTTCGACCACCAATGCTGCGTCGATCTGGTTCAGGTTTCCGTACGGATCCCAGTTCGCGTACAGGTAGACCGCGCCGTACAGCAGCGGGACCATGGTCAGTGCGAGGATGGTCAGCTTGGGCAGGAGCCCGCCGGTCATGCGCTTGAGTTCGGAGCGGGCAAGCCGCAGAACAGTCACTTTGCAGTCCTTTGGAGGGTTTGGGTTTCAGATTCTTCGGCCAGGTCCGGCGCGGTTTCGGCAGCGTGTTTGGCTTTGGGCTCGACGACGACGGCTGGCTGAGTGGGCGCGGGTGCAGGCTCTGGTTCCGGTTCAGGGGGATGCGATACGGAGTTGCCGATCACCGCTGCGGGGCCGGTCCAGCTGTCCGGGAGGGCACCGACGACGGCGACGACGGCAAGCGGCCGCCCGGCGTCGGACGCCAAAGCCTGGAGCCTCGGCAACCAGGTTTCGGGATCGGCGCTGTGGCGGTCAGGGGAGTCCACGACCAAAAGGTCCGTAGCAGGGTCGGCCAGGGCCAACGCCGTCAGGAGTTCGAGGCGGCGTCCGGCGGGGAGCTGTTCAATCCAGAGGCCGGCAATGTCTTCGAAGCTGTTCACTTTGAGCCACGGCTTGCTCAGCAGCGCGCCACGGTAGCGGCGGGGGATCAGGGAAAGGTCTTCGGTGACGAGGTCCCGGACGCTGAGGTGCTGCTCGGGTTCATTGACGCCGGGGGAGTCCACCAGGGCGCTGGCGAGCCGGATCTTCTTGGTCTTGGTGGTGTTATCCCAGCTGAGGACGCCGTTGCTCGGCTTCATGCGGCCGCTCAGCGCCAATGCCAGCGCGGTCCGCTGGTCCTGGCCTTCTCCGGCCACGAGCAGGAGTTCGCCTCGGTGAACTTGGAGCGAGGTGGCCGGGAGGAGGTCGTCCCGGCGGCCGTGGATCTGGAGTTGCTGTACGGACAGCACAATGAAACCTTTCGCAGAACTGTTGTCTGCGATAAGTCTAACTAAACTGACCAGTCAGTTCAAATAGAAATCAGAGGCCATACTTTTCCATCAGCCGAAGCCACACTTCGCTGATGGTCGGATATGACGGCACCGCATGCCAGAGCCTGTCCAAGGGGACCTCGCCGACGATGGCAATGGTTGCCGAATGCAGAAGTTCGGAAACGCCGGGGCCCGCAAAGGTGGCCCCGATGATCACCCTCCGGTCCTCGTCCACCACTATCTGGGCCCACCCCTTGTAGTCAGGTGAGTACAGTTGGGAGCCACTGACGTTGATGGGAAGTTCGACGCCGGTCACGTTCTTTCCCTGAAGGAGCGCCTCCTCGAGGCCCTGTCCCACCGAGGCCACCTCGGGGTCCGTGAAGACAACACTGGGGACCGCGTGCTCGTTGGCGGTGTGCGCCCACGGGCTCCACGGCTGTGGGCTGCCCTCGAGCTCGCCCTTGGCGCGGGCAACGATGGCGTCACCCGTTGCCCGGGCCTCGTACTTGCCCTGATGCGTCAGGAGAACCTTCCCCGCGGCATCTCCGGCGGCGTACAGCCAGGAACCGCTGGTGCCATCGCTGGCTGGTCCTTCGACCAGCCCGCTCGCATCGGTCGCGAGCCGGGGGGCTTTGCCGTTTTCGCCTTCGATTCCCACGCTCTCCAGGCCCAGGTTGGCCAGGGCCGGACGCCTGCCGGACGCAACCAGGAGTTGGTCGGCGTCGACCGTTTTGCCGTCGAGCGTCACGGTGATGGAGCCGTCGTCGTTCTTCTCCACCTTGTGGACATCCGTGTGGAGGTGGACTGTGACGCCATCGGCCCGAAGCCCGGCCAGGACCAGGTTCGCCGCTTCCTCGGCGTAGCTGCTCAAGAGCCGTCCGCGGGCCACGATGGTGACATTGGCACCGAGGCGGGCAAAAGCCTGCGCCAGTTCCACGCCTGCCACGCCACCGCCGAGGACCACGAACCGCTGCGGGATTTCCTTGGCTGCCGTAGCTCCCCGGGTGGTCCAGTAAGGCACGTCCTTGAGCCCCTCGATGTCCGGAATGGTGGGCGTTGAACCGGTAGCCACGACTACTGCATGGTTGGCCTTGAGTGCGTAGCTGTTGCCGTCGAGGGCGTCCACCTGGACCTCGCGGGGACCCGTGATCCGGCCCCGCCCACGGATCAGGTCAATGCCGGCGCTATCCAGCCATTCGACCTGGCTGCCGTCCTGCCAGTTGTTGGTGAACCAGTCCCGGTGCTTCAGCGCCGCCGGTGCGTCCATGGTTCCGGTGATCGCCTCCGTCGCACCGGGGATTCCTTGGGCCGCATGCAGGACGCTGCCGGGGCGAAGGAGGGCCTTGGAGGGAATGCAGGCCCAGTACGAGCATTCGCCGCCCACCAACTCGCTTTCGATGATTACCGCCGACAGGCCACCGCGCACCACCCGGTCGGCCACGTTTTCACCAACGGCGCCTGCGCCGATCACTATTACGTCGTACTCGCGGGAGGTCTCGGCAGTCATGGGGAAAGCCTACGCCGGAGCCCTTCCGTTGTGAGGCCCGTTCTGCGTGCCTTCCCGGGTTTTTAGCGCGCAGAGCAGGCCTCGCAAGGGCGTTCTTCGGTCCACATAATGGGATTGTAATCTCATAATTTGGGATTGCTGGCTAGGCTGCAGAGCATGGGAGATGAGTTGAAGCCTTTTGTCGACTGGAGCTGGTGCGCCGCCAGGCTGGGAACCTTCGTTCTTGCAGACTGCCGCTGGTATCTCGACGGCGCCTCCGGGGAAGACGCATATCAGAGCGGTCATGTTCCCGGTGCCGTTTTCATTGATTTGGACTTGTGGTTGTCGGGACCTGCGTCTCCGGAAGCCGGGCGGAACCCGCTACCCGATCCCGAGGTGTTCGCTGACGGGATGCGGGAAGCCGGTATCAATGACGCGGATACCGTGGTTGTTTACGACGACGCCGGGGGAGTCATCGCCGCAAGGCTTGTGTGGATGCTCCGCTCAACGGGACATAAGGCGGCGGTTTTGAATGGTGGGATGGGTGCTTATCCGGGGGAGCTCTCCACTACGACGTCGCAGCCGGGCAAGGGTGACTTCACTGCTCAAGGCTGGCCGGCCGGTCATGTTGCGGATATCTCGGAGGCAGCTTCCTCACGCTACCTGACAATGGATGCCAGGAACCGTGACCGGTTCGAGGGCCGCCAAGACCCCATCGATCCACGACCGGGACACATCCCCGGCGCCGCGAACGTCCCTTGCCGGGAGAACCTCGACGCCGCCGGATACCTTTTGCCGGAACCGCAGATCCGCCAAAACTTCGAGCGGGCAGGCGTTGTCTCCGCTGCCGGGACCATTACCTACTGCGGCTCAGGAGTGACCGCTTGCCACAACCTGCTGATGATGGAACACCTCGGCATGGGGCACGGCAAGCTGTTCGTCGGAGGCTGGTCCCAATACGGGCATGCCTTCGACCGGCCTGTGGAAATTCTGCTGGATCATTCAGTGCTGCACCTTGAGTAACCGCGCCAGGTAGGGAACCCGCAGGGTGGGTCCACGGAATGATCCAGCAGAAAATGTAGCTAGGCGTGCATCGCGCCCTTGAACCAACCCGTGATGCTGGCCGGGTGGGTGATCGCGGTGCCGACAACCACCGCGAAGGCACCGGCGTCGAGGGCCTGACGCGCCTGGGCCGGGGTGTGGATGCGGCCTTCTGCAATCAGGGGCTTTCCCAGGTCTGCGCCCGCAATCCGTTCCAGCAGGGCCAGGTCCGGGCCGTCCGTCTTGGGGCGCTCGCCGGTGTAACCCGCCAAGGTGGTGCCGATCAGGTCCGCGCCCGCGTCAACAGCAGCAACGGCGTCATCGAACGAGCCACAATCAGCCATGACCAAAGCGTGCGACTCCGCATGGATTCCGGAAATCGTCCCAGCCAGGGAAAGTCCATCCGGCCGCGAACGCCGCGTCCCGTCGATGGCCACCACGTGCGCCCCGGCATTGGCCACGGCCAGGGCATGGCGGAGCGTGGGCGTGATGAACACACCGTCGTGCCCGTCTTTCCAGAGTCCAATTACAGGAACTTCGACGGCGGCGCGAGTGAACTGCACGTCGGCAAGCCCCTGGACCCGGATCGCGGACGCTCCACCGATCACCGCCGAGGCCGCCACCTGGCCCGTGGTCCGGGGATCCCGCATGGGCTCGCCGGGGTAGGCCTGGCAAGAGACGATCAGTTGGGAACGCAGGGCTTCGAGGTTTTCGGAGGTGAGGATCACAGGGGAATTCCTTCAGGGAGTACGAGTTTCGCGGCACCAACAATGGCGGCGCTGTTACCCAGCGCCGCGCGGACAACGGGAACAGCGAGCAACGGAGCCAGCAGCTCCTGCCGCAGTGCGGCTTCCATGGGCTTCCACCACAGCTCGCCGGAATCAGCGAGGCCACCGGAAATAACCACGGTTTCGGGATCGAGGATGTTGATCAACCCACCCACCGCTTGCCCAGCGGATACAGCACCGAGTTCGACGGCGGCCCGCGCTGCGGTGACACTCTCGAGGGAGCCGGCTAAACCGCCGCCGTCGTGGTTTCCCTTGGCGAGCTCGAACACGCCACGCGTGTCCGTGGCCTCGGCCGCGGAACCGCCAAAACGAAGGAAGGACCCGTGGATTGCCGGGCCGGAAGCCACGGCCTCCACGTGCCCGGCGGAACCGCACACACACGGCAAGGGCCGGCCTTCAAAAGAGGCATGCGGCGAGGCGAAATGCCCCACATGCCCGCCCACAAAACGGTGCCCGAGAACAGGGTGACCGTTCAGGACAAAGCTGCCGCCGACGCCGGTCCCGAACGCCACCATGAGCGAACTTGAGGAACCAGCGGCGGCACCGATCCACGCTTCGCCAAGGGCATGGGCGTGAACGTCGTTGACGGCGCGAACGGAAAGCCCCAGACGCGCCGAAAGCCCGGAAACCAGCGGGGTTCCGGCCCAGCCAAGGATGGCATCCGTGGCCGAGACAACCACCCCGGCAGCAGCGTCGATGACCCCGGCAGAGCCCACGCCGACGCCGGACACGGTCAGTCCGGCGTCGGCGGCGCGCTCCACCAAGCCCGCAACCAGCGCAGCGGTGGCATTAAGGATCGCCTCGCCACCGGCCCTGTTCAGCGTGGGAATGGTGTCCGAGAACAGCACTTCCCCGGACGAGGAGACAACCCCGGCGGCGGTCTTGGTGCCGCCGAGGTCAACGCCGATTACGTGGGTCACGGAAGGGGGCATGGAAGGTTAGACCAGCCCGTTCCGCTCCAGAATCGAACGAATCGCGGCAGTCTCGGACTCATTCAGGGACGGCATCGGCGAGCTCATCGTGTTGGACTCGATGATGCCCATGATTTGGAGGGCGGTCTTGAACGCACCCAAGCCCGCTGCACCGCCGGACACCCGGCCGCCAGGGGTGTAGACGATCTCGAAGACGTCGGCCAGGCGGTCCTGCTCGCGGGCAGCCGCAGCCCAGTCGCCGGCCTGCGCGGCATCGAACAGGCGGCGGTAACCGGCGGGATCAACGTTGCCGAGGCCCGGAACAACGCCCTGCGCGCCACCCAGGAGGGCGCCGTCGACCACAACTTCGTGGCCGGTAAAGATGTCGAAGTTGGGGATGTCCTTGGCCGCCAGGAGGAGCTGCCGGAAGGACACGTCGTCGCCGGAAGAGTCCTTGACACCGGCGATCACGCCGTCGCGGCCAAGGCGAACCAACAAATCGGTGGGCAGCTTGAAGTGTGTCCGGACGGGAACGTCGTAGGCAAAGATGGGCTTGTCGATGGCCTCGTGGATGCTGCGGAAGTGGGTCTCGGTCTCCGCGGCGTTGCCGATCGCGTAGTACATGGACGTCACCACAATGGCGTCGGCGCCGAGGTCCACCACCTTGCGGGCTTCCTCGATGACACGGTTGGTCGTCTGTTCGTTGGCGCCCACGATCAGGGGCACCGCACCGGCGTTGGCTTCGGCGATGGTGGTCACCACCAGCTCGCGCTCTTCGTTGGTGAGGTAGGGAACTTCGCCGGAGGAGCCCAGCACGAAGAGTCCGGACACACCGCCGTCGATCAGGTGCTTGGTGACGTTCTTCAACGACTGGACGTCGATGCTGCCATCGGTGTGGCGGGGGGTGATGACCGGGGGAATGACGCCCTGGAACTGAGTGGACACAGAAATCTCCGTTGTTTGTAACTTGCGAAAGGAAAAGCTAGTTGTGGAGCAGGCTGGGGGCAGCGCCAAGCAGCTTGCGGGTGTAATCGTTGCTGGGGTTGTCAAAGACCTGGGCGGCGGTGCCTTGTTCGACGATCTTGCCGAAGTACATGACGCAGATCCGGTCCGAGACATACCTGACGGTCTGGATGTCGTGCGAGATGAACACCATGCCGAGGTTCAGCTGCGTTTTCAGGTCGGAGAGCAGGTTCAGCACCTGCGCCCGGACCGAAACGTCAAGGGCCGACGTCGGCTCGTCCGCCACAATGATGTCCGGGTCCAGCGCCAGTGCCCGGGCGATCGCCACACGCTGCCGCTGGCCGCCGGAAACTTGCGACGGCGTCACTTCGGCTGCCGATTGCGGCAAGCCAACCAGCGCCAACAGTTCCTTGACCTTGGCAGCACGGCTTGCGGCGGTGCCGATGCCGTGGACCTGCAGGGGATCGGTCAGGATGTCCTGGATGGTCATGCGCGGGTTCAGCGCCGTGGACGGATCCTGGAAGACCACGGAAACCGAACGGCCGAACTCGCGCCTCATGGCAGCGTTCCGTTTGATGGCCGGCTTGCCGTGGAACATGACCTGGCCCGACGTCGGCGGCTGCAGTCCCACGAGCACTGACGCGAGGGTGGACTTGCCGCAGCCGGACTCACCAACGATGCCGACGGTTTCGCCGCGGCTGATGGTGAAATCCACGCCGTCGACGGCTTTGACGATGTTGGGACGGAAAAGGCCTCCGGTGCGCGCCCGGTGGTGGACCTTGACGTCCTTGAGTTCAATCACTGGGTTGGTAGTCACTTGGCGTGCTCCTTCAGGTGGCTCGCCCAGTAGTGGTCGGCATCGTCGCCATTCGCCGCCGCGACAGTGGTGAGGACCAGCTTCTGGTTGGGGTCGGCGTCGGGCCGCAGCGAGCGGGCCGCGAAGCGGTCTCCCACCGCGAAATCGTGCGGTGAAGGAACCGTGCCGGGGATCTGGTGGAGCCTGGCGGCGTCGGCCTCGATGGAGAGCACAGCGCCCAGCAGGCCACGGGTGTACTCGTGCTTGGGGTTCTGCAACAGTTCGGAAGCCTGCGCGGATTCAACCACTTGCCCGGCGTACATCACCGTGATGCGGTGGGCGAGCGAGGCCACCAAGGCGAGATCGTGGCTGACGAACACCATGGCGAAACCGAGCTGTTCCCGCAGTTCGTTGAGCAGGTCCACCACTTGCTTCTGGACGGTGACGTCCAGGGCCGTAGTGGGTTCGTCCGCAACCACGATCTTCGGCGAACGGGACAACGCCATGGCAATCAGCACACGCTGGCGTTGGCCGCCGGAGAGTTCGTGCGGGTAGCTGGCCAGTGTCCGGACAGGGTCCAGCTTGACCATTTCCAGCAGCTCCGAGGGGGTCTTTCGGCCGCCACGCTTGGTGAGCTGCTCCAGCTGTTCCTTGATCTTCATGGACGGGTTCAGGGAGCTCAAAGCATCCTGGTACACCATGGCGATCTGCTCACCGCGCAGGCCGACGTAGGCCTTGGGGTTGCTGTGTTTCGTCGCCGGATCCAGCAGTTCCTTGCCGTCAAAGGTGATGGAGCCAGTGACCTGGGCGGTCTTCGGCAAGAGCCCCATGACGGCCAGGGAGGTGATGGACTTGCCGCAGCCGGACTCGCCAACCAGGCCCATGGTTTCGCCCTCCCGGACCGTGAAGGACACGTTGTCCACGATCGGGATATCGCCGAAGCGGCCGGGGAAGCGGATGGACAGGTTCTTCACTTCAAGGACGTTGCGTGCGCCTGCCGGTACCTGCGGGAGGCGGTCGGTGCGTTTCGCCTCGATCGCGGCAAGGAGTTCCAATTCGCGGTCCAGCAGGAGGTGCGGATTGGTTGCGGCGGGGGCATCGGTGAGCAGGGCGGACTGGCCCAGCACGTCGGTGAACGTGTCCCCGGAAGCCGCGCGCACGCCGTCGAGCTCGTGTTCCTCAACTACCGAAGGCTGGGCAACTGACGTCGCCACCGCGGTGTCCACGGTGGAGACGGCGGCGCTGGAACCGTCGTCGTCCTTGACCACCGGAGCGCGGCGGAGCCTGGGGTTGACCATCGCGTCGGTGAGGCCCTCGGCGAGGATGTTCAGGGAAAGGACGGTCAGCAGGATTGTCAGGCCGGCGAAGGTGGTGGCCCACCAGCCGCCGGAGAGGACGAGGTTGCGCCCGTAGGAGATGACGTTGCCCCAGGAGGGAGCGGGATCCTGCACGCCGGCGCCCAGGAAGGACAGGGATGCTTCGAGGATGATGGCGTCGGCCACCATGACCGTGGCGAACACCAGCACGGGCGCTGCGGTGTTGCGCACGATGTGCTTGACCAGTATGTAGAACCGGCCGGCACCAATCACGCGCTCTGCACGGACATAGTCTTCGCCGTACTGGGCCAACACGTTGGCGCGGACCACGCGGGCCAACTGCGGGGTGTAGATGATGGCGATCGCGATGATGATGGTGGGGACCGAGTTGCCGAACGCCGCCAGGAGCACTGCCGCCAGGGCGATGCCCGGGAAGGCCATGAGGATGTCCATGATCCGCATGATGATCTCGTTGACGGACTTGCTGGAGGTCGCGGCGAACGAGCCCAAGAGCGCGCCCACCAGGATCGCCAGGCCCACGGCGCCGAGGCCGATCATGAGCGAGGACTGGGCTCCGAACAGGAGCCTGGAGAAGATGTCGCGGCCCAGGCGGTCGGTGCCGAAGAAGTGCTCGGCGCCCGGCGGAGTTGCCGGGATGAACGTCTCCAGCGGATCGTGCGGCGCCAGCACGGGAGCCAGGATGGCCGCAAGGACAATGAGGATGAGGAAAGACAGGGCGATGCGGGAGCCCCAAGGCAGGGCCTTGAAACGAAGGCCCGGGGCGCTCAGCCGTTCTGCGAGCTTGCTGCGCATGAGCTATACCGTCCTGATTCGGGGGTTGATGAGCAGGTAAAGAAGGTCCACCACGATGTTCACCAGAACGAACGTGACCGAGATGGTGAGCACCACGCCCTGGACCAGGTTGACGTCCAGGTTGGTGATGCCGTTGAGGATCAGCTGGCCCATGCCGGGCAGGGCGAAGATCATTTCAATCACGACGGCGCCACCGAGGAGGTAGCCGACGCGCAGTCCCAGAACGGTCACCGGGGTGACGAGCGCGTTGCGGAGGACGTTCTTGGAAACTACTTCGCGGTACGGGACGCCGTTGCCGATGGCGGTGCGGACGTAGTCGCGGTCGAGTTCTTCAACCATCGAGGTGCGGACCACGCGGATCAGCGAGGCCGACACGGGAATGCCGAGCGCCAAAGCCGGGAGCGCCATTGAGTTGAGCCAGCCGCCGAAGCCGGATTCCGGCGTCGCAATACCGCCCGAGGGGAACATCGGGTTCTCGCCGAGCGCGAACCACTGGATAAGGAGGATGCCGAGCCAGAACGACGGTGTGGCGATCGCGGCGATCGAGAAGACCCGGACCAGCTGGTCCTGCCATTTGTCGCGGTACAGGGCGCCGATGATGCCGAATGCCAGCGAAACAACAATCGCGATCAGGACGCCGAGGAAGGTCAGCTGAAGAGTCAGGGGAAAGGCCGAGCCGATCATGGAAGCGACGGACTTTGCCGGGGGAGTCGTGACGCCGAGGTCGAACTGCAGGAGCTTGCCGAGGAAACGGAAGTACTGCAGGACCAGGGGATCGTTGAGGCCGTTGTCCTGGCGGTACTGCTGCTTTGCTTCTTCGCTTGCGCCGTCACCGAGGGCCGAGCTGGCCTGGTCGCCGGGAGCGGCCTGCAGGACGAGGAAGACGAGCAACGTGATGCCCAGGATCATTAATGGCAATGCTGCAAGTCTGCGGCCGAGCAGACGCAATATCGTGACCAATGTGTTCTCCGGTTGATTGTGGGTTGCGGGGCCTGCTCTGCGCGCCAAGTGGGGGCTTTAGGACGCAAAGCAGGCCCCGCAACGGGTGGGGGACCGCCTAGGCGGTGCGTCCGACGTCGATGAACGACAGGCCGGTGGTCGGCAACGGCTTGAAGCCATTGAGTTTCTTCTCATCCCAGGCGCTGGGCAGCTGGCGGTGGAAGACCGGGTACAGCGGAACTTCTTCGGAGACGAGGTCCACGATTTCAGCGACTGTTTTCTTTGCTGCCTCCCCTGAAGCCTGGGATCCCTTGTTCATGAGGTCCTGCAGCTTGGTGCGCTCGGGCGTGGTCCAGAAGGCACGCTTTTCCATCCAGGTGGCACCCGAATAGAACCAGCTCAGGAGCAGGTCCGCGTCGTTGCCGAATACGGAAGGATCACCCGGCGCTGCGACAACCGAGTAGTCACCCTTGCCCACGCGGTCGCTGTACAGGGCGCCGGACTGGAGGCTCTTGACGGTGACCTTGACGCCGGGAATCTTGTTCCACGATTCAAGGATCAGCGGGGCAACATCCTTGACCCATGCGGTGTCCGTGGTGAGGAGCTCGAATTCGAGGTTGGTCACGCCGGCCTGCTTCAAAAGGTCTTCGGCCTTGGAGGTGTCGAAGCCGTAGACGTTCTTGGCCTTGACGTAGTCCGGGTGGCCTTCCTGGAAGTAGGAGCTGGCGGCCTTGGCATTACCGAACAGGGCCTTCTTGATGATCGCTTCCTTGTCCAGGCCATAGTGCAGGGCCTGGCGGACCAGCTTGTTGTCGAACGGGGCCTTGGCGCAGTTGAACATCAGGAACAACAGGCCGAAGGACTGGACCGACTCAACCTTGACCTTGGACTTAAGACCGTCAACATCAAGGTAGGGCACGTCCTCGATGGCCTGGACACGGCCGGACTGGACGGCGGTGACGCGGGCGGCGGCGTCTGAAAGGAGCAGCCAGGTCATGCCCTTGGCCAGCGCAGGCTTGGGGCCGTTGTAGTCGGCGAAGGCCTCGAAGACGATCTTGTCGTCCTTGACTGCGGAGACCAACTTGTACGGGCCGGAGCCAACCGGTTTGGCGTCGAAGGCCTTGAGGTCCGTGGCGAGGGCCTTGGGAACGATCTTGACCACGGAGATGCGCGGACCGAAGCCCGGGAAGGCGTACTTGAGGGTGAACTCCACCGTCTTGGCATCAACCGGCTTGACGTCCTGGATGAACGGGATGAACTGGGAGAACAGCGACTTGTTGGCCGGATCCATCACGCGGGTGAAGGAGAAGGCCACGTCCTCGGTGGTGACGGGGGTGCCGTCATGGAATTTGGCGCCCTCGCGGATGGTCACCTGGTAGGTGGTGTCGTTGACCTTCTTGGGGTCCGAGGCAGCCAGTGCGTTGTAGGGCTCGCGGGTTGCCGGGTGCAGTTCGATGAGGCCTTCGAAGATGTGCAGGTTGGCGGCCATCGGGGTGGCACCTGAGGAGCTCAGCGGATCGAAGCCCGTTGAGAGCGCGTAGGAGATGCCTGCCTCGATAGTGAGGTCCTTGTTTACTGCAGCGGTGTTCGTTGCGTTTCCGGTTGTGGTGCTGGCAGCGCCGCCGCACGCAGAGAGGGTTGCCGTGAAGGCGGCTGCTGCACCAACTGCGCCGCTTAGCTTCAGGAAGTTCCGGCGGCTGGCATCGTTGACCAGCGGCAGGCTTTGGATCGTCTTGCTCATAGGGTGCCTCACCAATCGAGTTTCGTGGGTTATCGGATGTAGGACGTCCGATGCTCGTATGGAAACTGTAAGGGCGGTCACAACGGAACGTCAAGCGGGGTTGGTTGCCGGAGGAACTGGCTGTGGCCACCTGTCCATGAGGTGAAGGCCAGTGATAGCGGGAAATCCTCGGGAATTCCCGGGACATACTTATCAAGGACGTGGGACATCCGATATTGTATGTTGCGAGTCACTCATTCTGCGGTGGGCGCTAAGCTCGCCTCAATATTAACACCGCGCCCTCCGGCCGTACCGGCGGGCGCTTTGGCAAGGAGAGCGCCATGACAACTTCCGGTGTGGTTCCGCAAGCGCGGTTCAGTGCACAGGCACGCCTTCGTGCATTGCAGTCGGACATTATGGAGCTGATCCTTGAACGCGAGCTCGAGGCCGGCGATCCCTTGCCCACGGAGAGCGAACTGTCAGTAGCCCTGGGTGTCGGACGGAACACCCTGCGCGAGTCCCTTAAGGTCCTTCAGGCGCTTGGCGTCATTGAGATCCGCCACGGGTTCGGCATGTTCGTCGCCCCCAGCAACTTTGATGCGCTCGCCGACGGCCTCACGTTCCGCGGCCGCTTGTCGCTCCGCCACCAAGGGCTCGAAGCGCTGCAACTGGTCGATGTCCGCCAGGCCCTCGAGTCCGGACTGATCGGCTCGTCCATCGACGTCATGACGCCGGAACAGTTGTCTTCCATCGAGGAATCGGTCAAGCAGATGGAGGAGCTGGCAGCAGCCGGCGAGAACTTCGTCGCCGCCGATGCCGAGTTCCACCGCCGGCTTTTTGAACCCCTCAACAATGAGCTCCTGATCAATCTGATGGGTGTTTTCTGGAAGGTGTACCGCAAGATCCACGTGGAGATCGGTCCCGGCAACGAGGACCTGGTGAAGACAGCCGCGATGCACCGGGACATCTACGCAGCCGTAGCCGCCGGAGACAAGGCCACGGCCGCCGAACTGCTCAACCGGCATTTCGATGGCATCCGCCGCCGCATCAGCGAGGCCGTGGGCGAGTAACGCACCCAACCCAAGGGCCGCCGTCGTACACCCAACTGGGTGACAGCACATGCTCCAGTGGGCCGTCAGTGGAGCGTTATCTGTTACCTACTTGGGTGCGGCGCCGCGCCAGCCCGCCACGAGCACCGAGCGCAGGTAGTCGTAGCGGAAATCGTTGATGTTGCTGACGTCCGAGAGGGCCGCGATTCTCTGGGGAAGTGCCGTGCCGGTGAGTGCGCCAACCCCGAACATGTAGGCCCATTCATGGAATCCCGGCGGCTTGTTGGGCAGGGCCTTGCGCATCACTTGAATGAAGTCCCGCGCCATGGGATCGAAGTATTCGGCCAGGATGCCGCGTTCGTGGGCGCCCGGATCGGAAGCCTCGCGGAGAACGAGCCGGGCGAACAGCTTCCCGTCTTCAGTTTCCTGGGCCTTCAGGGTGGGCATGAGGAATGCGTCAACAATGCGCTCGACGGCGTCACCCGCCGAGGTCTCGACGGCCAGGACCTGCCGGCGCCGTTCCTCGTTGAGGTGCTGGTAACGGGCGAAGACCGCCCTGTAGAGCTCCAACTTGGTGGCGAAATGGTAGATGACCAACGGTGCGGTGGTCCCGGTTTCCTCGGCGACCGCCCGCATGGTGGTGGCCTCGAAGCCCCGGTCGGCGAACATCTTCACCGCGACGTCGATGATTTGCTCCCGACGGCGAGTTCCTGCCGTATTCCCCTGTACTTCTGTGGACATGGGTTCCAGCCTATAGCTCCCTGAGTGATAACCGTTGACACAAACTGAATGGGTGTATAAATTCTATCCCACAAGAAACTGAACGAGTGTCAAAGTTCTGTTTCGCTTCGGGCAACGTCGCCCGCTTCAGAAGGGATTTCCACATGAAACGTGGAACCAAATGGTTCATCCTCATTGGGTCATTCGTCATCTACCTCTTCGATGCCCTCGAAATTGCGGTGCTTTCCTTCGCACTCCCGGCCATCAGCAAGGAATTGGCGCTCACTCCGTTGGCGGGCGGACTGCTGGCCACGGCAACGCTGCTTGGCATGGGCTGCTCCAGCGTGATCACAGGATGGCTGGCCGATAACCGGGGGCGCCGACTCGCGCTCATCGTGTCCATGGTGGTGTTCGTCGTCCTGACCTCCGCGCTGTTTGTCGTGCCCAACTATGGCATCTTCGTGGCGCTCCGTTTCCTGGCGGGCATTGGCCTTGGGGGAGTCTGGTCGGTCCTGTCCACGTACATCGTTGAAACCTGGCCGGCGCAGCAGCGCGGACGGGCGGTGGCTTTCGTGCTTGCCGCGTACCCGCTCGGCGGCGCCAGTGCGGCCTTGATCGCAGGCGTCTTCATGCCCGACTGGCGGATGCTCTTCCTGGTCACGGGGCTGTCCGCACTTCTGCCCCTGTTGATGGTGGTGTTCTTCTTTCCCGAGTCCAAGGCCTGGCTGGAAGAGCGCGCGGGGCAGCAGGCGTCCACCGTTACCGTCAAAGAACTGTTCACTGGCAGCTATCGGCGCCGCACGATCTTCGCCACCCTGGTTGCAGTCTGCGCCTTCGTCGGCTTTTACGGTGCATCAACGTGGATGCCCAGCTACCTGGCGACAGAGCGCGGCCTCGATCCCCGGCAGGTCAGCCTGTTCATGACCATCCTGAACCTGGGTATGTTCGCCGGGTACATCGTGTTCGGCTGGATCGCGGACAGGATCGGCCGCCGCAACGCCATCATGCTCTCGCTGGCCGGCACCGGATTGTTGATGCCCCTGTATGGACTGGTCACCAACCAGGCCGTCCTGCTGTGGATGGGCCCGCTGTACGCGTTCTTCATGACGTTCGCCGGCCTGTTCGGCTCCTACCTCGGGGAGCTGTACCCCACCAGGATCCGCACAACCGGCGCCGGATTCTGCTTCAACATCGGGCGCGGCGTCGCGGCCTTTGCCCCTCTGGCCATGGGCGGAATCGCCGCGTCCTGGGGATTCTCTTCGGGGCTCATTCTCTCCGGCGCCGTCTTCCTGGCAGGTGGCGCTCTCATGCTCTTCCTGCCCCATACCCACCGCGGCTCCTCTGCGGAACACGCGGCAACCGACCCCTACCTTCAGAAAGAATCCATCAACAATGCCTGACCTTATAGACCTGTCCGTCAGTCTCCGCGGGGGAATCGCCTCGGATCCGCCGGGTATGACGCCCGAGATCGAATATTTCACCCATCGGGAAACCGCCAAGGACCTGGTGTCCTATTTCCCCGGGATGAATGAGGCGGATCTGCCGGGGGCGGAAGGCTGGGCCATTGAGCGCATCAATGCCACCACCCATACCGGTACGCATCTGGACGCTCCGTATCACTACGCCTCCACCATGGACGGGGGAGCGCGCGCCATCACCATCGATGAGGTTCCCTTGGAATGGTGCTTCGGCCGCGGAGTGAAGCTCGACTTCCGCCACTTCGATGATGGCTACGTCGCCACGGCCGACGACGTCGAGGCTGAACTGTCGCGGGTGGGGCACCAGCTCCAGCCGGGAGACATCGTGGTGGTCAACACCGCGGCCGGCGCGCGGTACGGCTTCGATGACTACCTCAGCAAAGGCTGCGGGATGGGACGCGAAGCTACCCTCTACCTCACCAGCCGTGGCGTCCGCGTCACCGGCACCGATGCCTGGAGCTGGGACGCTCCCTTCATCCACACGGCCAAGCGCTACGTGGAAACCGGGGACAACGCGCTGATCTGGGAAGGCCATAAGGCCGGGATGGAGATCGGCTACTGCCACATCGAGAAACTGCACAACCTTGAGGCTTTGCCTGCCACGGGGTTCCAGGTCTCGTGTTTCCCGGTGAAAATCCACGGAGCCTCCGCCGGGTGGACGCGCGCAGTTGCGATTCTGGATTCGGAGGCGGGCAAATGAAGTTCTTCCGCTTAATGCTCGACGGCGTTCCCCGCCTTGGGCTGGCCAATCCGGACTTGGTCTCTGGCCGGCTATATCCGGCAGGGCTGGACGCGTTTGGGGTGATCTCCCTTCCCGGGATTGCCGCCGACGGTGACTTTGTGGATTTTGCCGGCGTTGAGCTTCTGCCGCCCATTGAGGTCGCCACCATCCGGGACTTCATCACCTTCGAGCAGCACACGGAGGGGGCCTTGCGCTCAGTAGCCCCGGAGAAGGGTGTCCCGGACGCCTGGTACCAGGCGCCGTCGTTCTATTTCACCAATCCGCATGCGGCGACAGGCCACAACGCAATTGTTCCCATGGCGCCGGGTTCCCGACAGTTCGACTTTGAGTTGGAGGTCGCGGCAGTCATAGGCACGGACGGCTTCAACCTCTCTGTGGCCGAGGCGGAAAAGCACATCGCCGGTTACATGATCCTCAATGACTGGTCGGCCCGGGATGTGCAGCGTGAAGAAATGACCGTGGGCCTGGGACCAGCCAAAGGCAAGGACACAGCGACATCCCTGGGGCCGCTGTTCGTCACGAAGGACGAGCTCGAAGATGTTGCCTCGGACGGGTTCCTGGATCTGACCATGAGCGTCTCCGTGAACGGCAAGGTCCTTGCCACGGATTCACTGGCCAACATGGCCTGGAACTTTGCCGAGTTGGTGTCTTATGCCAGCCGGGGAACCTGGGTTCGTCGCGGCGACATCCTGGGGTCCGGAACCAGTGGCGGAGGTTGCCTGGCCGAGTTCTGGGGTTGGTACGGAGCCGAGGCGCCTCCGGCGTTGGAGCGGGACGATGTCGTAAGCCTGACGGTGGAGAGACTCGGAACGCTCACCAATCTTGTGGGCGGCGCTGCTCCGGTTCACGACATTCCGAGGGCCCGGAGGCGTTCCTACGTCCCGCCGATGCCCTTCGCCCCGGGCATCTAGCCCCACCCTCACCCAACTGAGTCGCAGTAAACGTCGTACTGAGCCCTCAGTACGACGTTTACTGCGACCTACTTGGGTTTTGGGGAAACAAAAGACCCGCACCGGCGAACCGGTGCGGGTCTTCATCTGTGCGCCCAAAGGGATTCGAACCCCTGACCTTCTGTTCCGTAGACAGACGCTCTATCCAGCTGAGCTATGGGCGCATTTCGCGTGATTCTCGGCGGTCTGTTTCTCTGACCCCCTCGAACCTCAATAAACTTTACAGAAGTTCATGTGAAGTTCCAAATCGAAAAGCTGTAATCTGCGCAACTAGACCGGTCTACGTGACCTTAGTCACTTAAAATCGCCCTTCCGAAAACGAGAACCTTGAATTCTAGGGATTTTTACTTTTCAGCCAGCTGGATGTCCGATGTCTGACAGCGGAATGGTCTGGTCCGCGCCCCCTATCGTTTAGGACACACCACTGAACCCGAGGAAGGGAACCGCAATGGGCGATCTGGCGCGACTGCCGCTGCTTGAGAAGGCACCTACTACGCATGCACGCCTGCTGGCCTGGGTTGAGGAAGTTGCCGAGCTGACCCAGCCTGACCGCATCCACTGGGTTGATGGCAGCGAGGCAGAAAACAAGAAGCTCACCGACGAACTCGTCGAAGCCGGCACGCTGAAGCGACTCAACCCGGAAACCTTCCCGAATTCCTTCGCTGCGTTCTCCGACCCCGCTGATGTCGCCCGTGTTGAAGAGCAGACCTTCATCTGCTCCGAGAACGAACGCGACGCAGGCTTCACCAACAACTGGATGGCTCCGGCCGAGATGAAGCAGAAGCTGCGCGGACTCTTCGCCGGTTCCATGCGCGGCCGCACCATGTACGTCATCCCGTTCGTCATGGGCCACCTCGATGCAGAAGACCCCAAGTTCGGCGTTGAGATCACCGACTCCGCCTACGTCGTAGCCTCCATGCGCATCATGGCCCGCATCGGCACGGACGTCCTGGACCGCATCACCGCGACCGACGCTTTCTTCGTTCCGGCCCTCCACTCGCTGGGCGCGCCGCTGGAACCCGGCCAGGCCGACGTCGCATGGCCTTGCAACCCGGACAAGTGGATCGTCCACTTCCCCGAAGAGCGCTCCATCTGGTCCTTCGGCTCCGGCTACGGCGGCAACGCCCTGCTGGGCAAGAAGTGCTACGCCCTTCGCATCGCCTCCGTCATGGCACGCGATGAGGGCTGGCTCGCCGAGCACATGCTCATCCTGAAGCTGACCTCCCCCGAGCAGAAGACCTACTACGTCTCCGCTGCGTTCCCGTCCGCCTGCGGCAAGACCAACCTTGCGCTGCTCGACCCCACCATCAAGGGTTGGAAGGTCGAGACCCTTGGTGACGACATCACTTGGATGCGCTTTGGCAAGGAAGGCGAACTCCGCGCCGTCAACCCCGAAGCCGGCCTGTTCGGCGTCGCTCCCGGCACCGGTTGGGGCACCAACCCCAACGCCATGCGCGCCATTGCCAAGGGCAACAGCATCTTCACCAACGTTGCACTGACCGACGACGGTGGCGTCTGGTGGGAAGGCATGACGGAGGAAACTCCGGCGCACCTGACCGACTGGCGCGGCGAGTCCTGGACTCCGGACTCCGACACGCCTGCGGCCCACCCGAACTCCCGCTTCTGCACACCGATCGACCAGATCGACATGCTGGCCGAGGAGTACTTCAGCCCTGAAGGCGTGGAGCTCTCCGCCATCCTCTTCGGTGGCCGCCGCAAGACCACCATCCCGCTGGTCACCGAGGCCCGCAGCTGGTCCAACGGTATTTTCATGGGTTCCACGCTGTCCTCGGAAACCACGGCTGCCGCCGCCGGCGCCGTCGGTGTCGTCCGCCGCGACCCCATGGCCATGCTGCCGTTCATCGGCTACGACGCAGGTGACTACCTGAACCACTGGGTCAACCTGTCGGCCAAGGGCAACCCGGAACGCCTGCCGAAGATCTTCCTGGTCAACTGGTTCCGCCGCACCCCCGAGGGTGGCTTCGCCTGGCCCGGATTCGGCGACAACGCCCGCGTGCTCAAGTGGGCCATCGAACGCCTCGAAGGCAAGGCCGACGCCGTGGAGACCCCGATCGGTTTCGTTCCGACCGGTGAATCCATCGACCTTGAGGGCCTGGACATGACCCCCGCTGAGGTTGAATCCGCAGTTCGCGTCGACGCCGACGAATGGTCAACCGAGCTGGCATCCATCGAGGAATGGTTCGCCAACTTTGGCGAGTCCCTCCCGGCGGCTCTCCAGTCCGAACTGGACGGTCTCAAGACCCGTCTGGGCTAGACCCCTTAGGAACAACGGCGTTCCTAAGTGCACGACGGCGGCCCGTCACCTTTCGCTTGAAAGGTGACGG